>NZ_JBHVER010000141.1:0-21696 GCF_042802195.1 Kitasatospora sp. NPDC057500
TCAGGCCGTCCTCGCGCGGGTCGTTCCAGTCCGCGCCCTCCTGCTCGGCGCGGGCCGCGGTGCGGGCCTCGGCGTCGGCGAAGAGCGGGTTGTGGGTGTCCGGGAGGCCGTCGGAGCCGGGCATCCCGCACGGGATGCCCGGCCCTGTTGCGTCCCCGGAGTGACGGCCTCACCCTGGCGGCCCAACAGGGCCCCGTTCGGTTGTCGCTCGGCCGGAGGCGGTTCCTACGATCTGACCAATCGTGCGAAACCCCGGGAGGCGGTCATGGCCGACAGACGCGGAATCGCGGGTCTCGGCGGCATCACGCTGGCCCTCGTCGTACTGGTCCCGCTGGCGGGCTGCACCTCCGGCGGCGACGGCACCGAGGAGGTCCGCAAGGTCGACGCCGCCGCGCTGGTGCACCTGTCCGCCACCGAGCGGGCGGACCCCGCCCAGCCGCTCACGGTGACCGCCGAGCCGGGCAGCAGGCTGACCGACGTCACCGTGGTCGGCCCGGACGGGCGGGTGGTCGCCGGGCGGCTCTCCGAGGACCAGCGCAGCTGGCAGACCACCGGACGGCTCAAGGCCGCCACCTCCTACACCGTGCGGATCGCCGCCGACGACGGCCGCGGCGGCCGCGGCGAGACCACCGCCGGCTTCTCCACCCTGGCCGCCCAGCACCTGCTGACCGCCAAGCTCGGCCCGGACTCCTCCGGCAGCGGCGTCTACGGCGTGGGCCAGCCGCTCACCGTCCAGCTCTCCGAGGCGGTCAAGGACCCGCAGGCCCGCCAGGAGGTGGAGCGCGCGCTGACGGTCGTCTCGCAGCCCGCCGTCACCGGCGGCTGGTACTGGGTGGACGACCGGAACCTGCACTTCCGTCCCGAGGACTACTGGCCCACCGGAACCACCGTCGGCCTGGCCTTCGAGGCCACCGGCAGCCGGATCTCCGAGGGCCTGTACGGCGGCGACCGGGCCGCCCTGGCGCTGCGGATCGGCGAGCGCGTCGAGACGGTGGTGGACGCGGCCGCGCACCAGCTGACCCTCAAGCGCGACGGCCAGGTGGTCCGGACGATGCCGGTGACCACCGGGAAGCCCGGCTTCGACACCCGCAACGGCGTCAAGGTGGTGCTGGGCCAGGAGCGCAAGGTCCGGATGAGCGGCGAGACGATCGGCATAGCGGCCGGCAGCGCGGAGTCCTACGACCTCGACGTCGAGTGGGCCACCCGGGTCACCTGGAGCGGCGAGTACGTGCACGCCGCGCCCTGGTCGGTGGGCTCCCAGGGCGTGGAGAACGTCAGTCACGGCTGTACCGGGATGAGCACCGATAACGCCCGCTGGTTCTACCAGAACACCAGGGTGGGGGACCTGGTGACGGTGGTGAACAGCCGCGGCAAGGGCATGGAGCCGTTCGGCAACGGCTTCGGCGACTGGAACATCAGCTGGGCCGAGTGGCTCGGGCACAGCGCCCTGGGCGGCCCCGTCAGCACCACCGCCCCGGTCACCCGGGCACCCGCCACCGGGATGATCGCCCCGCAGCTCTGACGGGGCCGCTCAGCCCTCCGCGGCGTCGTCCCGGTACGCGACCCGCAGCGCGCCGTCCACGGCGGCCAGGGCGTCCTCCGGCGGCACCCCGAGCCGCCGGACCCGCTCGGCGTACTCGGCGGCGGCCGCGGCGGCCAGCCGGTGCGCGGAGTCGCCGACCGCGGCGATCAGGGTGCCGCGCCGGCCGTGCGTCTCCACCACCCCGTCCGCCTCCAGCTCCCGGTAGGCGCGGGCGACCGTCCCGGCGGCCAGCCCGAGCGTCTCGGCCAGCGCGCGGACGGTGGGCAGCCGCAGCCCGGTGGCCAGCTCGCCGGTGCGGGCCTGCTCGGCGATCTGGGCGCGGATCTGCTCGTACGGGGGAGTGGCCGAGGCCGGGTCGACGGACAGCTGCACGGTGGGCTCCTGGGGTTCGCTGCGGGAGGAGGGGCGCGGGTACGGCAAAGCCCGAGGGCCGCCGACCGGAAGAACTCCGGTCAGCGGCCCTCGGGGGCGACGCGGGGGTGCGTACGGGATCAGTGGTGGCCGTGGCCGCTGGTGATCTCGTGGTGCTCCTCGGCGGTCGGCTTGGGGATCTGGCTGCCCTCGCCGTAGAAGCCGCGGGCGAGCTTGGCCCGGGTCCGGGAGAGGACGCCGGCCTTGCGGGCCACGCCGTTCTCGTCGGTCTCGGCCGGCAGCTCGTACGGCTGGACCTGCTCGTGCGCGGTGAGCTTGTGCAGGTCCTGCTGCGGCAGCTGGGCGTGCACCTCGATGAACTCGCCGTGCGGCAGGCGCTTGATGACGCCGGTCTCGCGGCCGTGCAGCACCTTCTCCTTGTCCCGGCGCTGGAGGCCGAGGCACCAGCGCTTGGTGACGATGAAGACCACGACCGGGACGACGAAGAAGCCGACGCGGACGAAGTAGGTGACCGAGTTGATCGACAGGTGCAGGTGGGTGGCGAACAGGTCGTTGCCACCGGCGACCAGCAGGATCAGGTAGAGGCTGATCCAGGCGGCGCCCAGCGCGGTGCGGACCGGGGCGTTGCGCGGGCGGTCCAGGATGTGGTGCTCGCGCTTGTCACCGGTGATCCAGCCCTCGATGAACGGGTAGACCGCGATCGAGACCAGCACCAGCGGGAAGATCGCCAGCGGGACCAGGACACCCAGGTTGAGGGTGTGGCCCCACAGGCCGATCTCCCAGCCCGGCATCAGGCGGATCAGACCCTCGGAGAAGCCCATGTACCAGTCGGGCTGGGCGTCCGTGGACACCTGGTCCGCGCGGTACGGGCCGACCGACCAGACCGGGTTGATGGTGGCGATCGCCGAGATGGCGGCGATGACGCCGAACACCAGGAAGAAGAAGCCGCCGGCCTTGGCCATGTAGACCGGCATCAGCGGCATGCCGACGACGTTCTTCTCGGTCTTGCCCGGGCCCGCCCACTGGGTGTGCTTGTGGTAGAAGACCAGGATCAGGTGGGCCACCAGCAGGCCGAGCATGATGCCCGGGATCAGCAGCACGTGGATGGTGAAGAACCGGGGCACGATCTCGGTGCCCGGGAACTCGCCGCCGAACAGGAACATCTGGATGTAGGTGCCCACCAGCGGGACGGCGAGGATCGCGCCTTCCATGAAGCGGATACCGGTGCCCGACAGCAGGTCGTCCGGCAGCGAGTAGCCGAAGAAGCCGTCGAACATGCCCAGGACCAGCAGCAGGAAGCCGAAGACCCAGTTGATCTCGCGGGGCTTGCGGAACGCGCCGGTGAAGAAGACGCGCATCATGTGCACCAGCATCGCCGCCACGAAGACCAGGGCGGCCCAGTGGTGGATCTGGCGGACCAGCAGACCGCCGCGCACCTCGAAGCTGATGTCGACCGTCGAGGCGTAGGCCTCGGACATCGGGAGGCCCTTGAGCGGCACGTACGAGCCGTCGTAGATGACCTCGCCCATCGAGGGCTTGAAGAACAGCGTCAGGTAGACGCCGGTCAGGATGATGATGACGAAGGTGTAGAGGCAGATCTCGCCCAGCATGAAGGACCAGTGGTCCGGGAAGATCTTGCGCAGGTTGGCCTTGGCGAGGGAGTAGATCCCCAGCCGGCCGTCCGTCCAGTCGGCCGCGGCCTCCCACTTGTTCGCGGGCTTGGCGCGCGTGCTGGCCGGCTTGGCGGCGCCGGATTTGGTGCTGCTCGCACTGCTCATCGAGCACGCTCCCAGAAGCTCGGGCCGACGGCTTCGTCGAAGTCGCCGTGGGCGACCAGGAAGCCCTTCTCGTCAGTGGTGATCTTCAGCTGCGGCAGCGGGTGGCCGGCCGGGCCGAAGATGACGCGCGCGCCGTCCGCCAGGTCGAAGGTCGACTGGTGGCAGGGGCAGAGCGCGTGGTGGGTCTGCTGCTCGTACAGGCTGATCGGGCAGCCGACGTGGGTGCAGATCTTGGAGTAGGCGAGGATGCCCTCGAAACCCTTCTCCTTGGACTTCTCGTCCTTGATGTCCTCCGGCGCGATGCGCACCAGCATGAGGGCGTCCTTCGCGATGCGAACCTGGAAGTCCTCGGAGTGCGTGGTCAGACCCTCGGGCATCGCGAACACCAGGGAGCCCTGGATGATGTCCTCGGCCTTCATCGGCAGGTTGGTGTTCATGTTGACCAGCTGCAGGGGCTTGGCCTCGGTGGCCTCGTCCCAGCCGGTGTGCTGGAGCTTGTCCTCGGGCAGCGGGCCCAGGTCGCGGAGCAGGACCACGCCGGAGAGCGGGACCAGCGCCATCGAACCGATGAGGGTGTTGCGGATCATCTTGCGGCGGCCGAAGCCGGACTCCGCGGCACCGGTCCTGAACTGCTCGATGACGTCGGCGCGGACCTCGTCGTCGGCCTCGATCGGGTGACGCTCGGCCGGGATCTCGTGGTCCGACATCAGGGTGCGGGCCCAGTGGACCGCGCCCGCGCCGATCAGGAACAGGGCGACGCCGAGGGTCATGCCGAGCGCGAAGTTCATCGCGCTGACGTGGCCCAGCGGCCAGATGTAGACGATCTTGTCCGGGTCGATGGCCACGTACGAGGCGATGAAGCCGACGGTGGCGATCATCGACACGACGAACATCAGCGACACCTGGCGCTCGGCCCGCTTGGCGGCCCGCTCGTCGATGTCGGTGCGGCGCGGCTCGTGGGCCGGCAGGCCGGGGTCGGCGAACGGGTCGCCGTGGGCGGCCACCTCGTGGTGCCCGGCGGAGCCGTGCGACTCCGGGAGCTTCTCTTCTGACATGTCGTGGCTCATGACTTCTTGGCCTTGGTGGTGTGGGCGGCGACCCAGATCGCGACCGCGATGAGCGCGCCGAGACCGAAGATCCAGCCGAACAGACCCTCGGTCACCGGACCGAGGCTGCCGAGCGTGAGACCACCGGGGTTCGGCTCATCGTTGGTGGTGTGGCGGACGAAGGCCACGATCTGCTTCTTCTGCTCCTCGGGCATGATGCTGTCCGGGAACGACGGCATGTTCTGCGGGCCGGTCTGCATGGCCTCGTAGATGTGCTTGGCGTCCACGCCCTCCAGCGACGGGGCGTACTTGCCCTGGGTCAGGGCACCGCCCTGGCCGGCGAAGTTGTGGCACTGGGCGCAGTTGGTGCGGAACAGCTCGCCGCCCTTGGACAGGTCCTCGGGGTTGGTCGAGGTGTACTGCTCCTCGGTCGGCGTCACCGGGCCGGGGCCGAGCGAGGCGACGAAGGCGGCGAGCTGGTCGATCTCCGCCTGCGAGTAGATGTTCGGCTTGCGCGGCACCTGGGCGCCGGGCTGCTGGGCCGGCATGCGGCCGGTGGCCACCTGGAAGTCGACCGCGGCGGAACCGACGCCGACCAGGGTCGGACCGTCACTGGTGCCCTGGCCGTTCAGGCCGTGGCAGGAGGAGCAGCCCACGGCGAAGAGCTTCTTGCCCTCGTCGATCGCGAGCGACTGCGCGGCGACGTCGGCCTGCGCCTTGTCGGCGGGCGCGAACGCGGCGTACAGCCCCCCGGTTGCCGCCAGGGCGAGAAGTAGGACGACCAGCGCCGCCAGTGGGTGGCGCCGTCGTGCGGAGAGCTTTTTCACGGAATAACCCCGGTGTCAGGATCTGGTCGACTGGTGGGTGCACCCGGCGGCCGGTCTGGCCGGCACGAGGCTGCCTGTCTAGGGCTGCGCGCGCGGTCGGTCGGTGGGAGCGTCGGCACCGGCGAAATCGGGCCGTCGCCGGTGAGGGCGGGACCCGAGGCCGGTGGCCAGCGACCTGATCAGCTGGTTACTTGATCAGGTAGATGGTCGCGAACAGGCCGATCCACACGACGTCGACGAAGTGCCAGTAGTACGACACCACGATCGCGGCGGTGGCCTGCTCGTGCGTGAAGCGCTTCGCTGCGTACGTCCGTCCCAGGACCAGCAGGAAGGCGATCAGACCACCCGTCACGTGCAGACCGTGGAAGCCGGTGGTCAGGTAGAACACCGTGCCGTACGGGTCGGAGGACAGCGTCAGGCCGTCCTTCTTGACCAGCTCGGTGTACTCGAAGACCTGGCCGCCGATGAAGATCGCGCCCATCACGAAGGTGATGATGAACCACGAGCGGAGCTTCTTCACGTCCCCACGCTCGGCGGCGAAGACACCGAGCTGGCAGGTGAGCGAGGAGAGCACCAGGATCGTGGTGTTGACCGAGGAGAAGGGCACGTTGAGGGCGTGCGCCTTCTCGGTCCAGAACTCCGGCCCCTTGACGGAGCGGAGCGTGAAGTACATCGCGAAGAGGGCCGCGAAGAACATCAACTCGGAACTGAGCCAGACGATCGTTCCGACGCTGACCATGTTCGGCCGGTTGACCGATCCGTGCGCGTGCCCGGTTTCTACTGCTGTTGCTGTCGCCACGACGGACATTATGTCGGTCCCTTATTCCGTCTTCACGCCGGGGGGTGTCCGTCGGAGTGTCCGGTGCGTGCGGTATGCCCCCCTGGCACCCGACGGGCTGTCGGTACCCCTGCTGAGCAGCGGCGTGTCCCTTTTCTGACGGTTGCCGGAAGGCCCCTTCGAGGCCCTTCGCGGCGTGTCGCGGAGGCCTCCCGGGGCCGTCGGTAGTAAGGGGAGAGACCACCCGTCCGCCGTACGGGTGGACTGTGCGGGCGGGGTGACGCGCCGTGCTCCGCCCGGACCAGTCGCGGGGGCGCCCGGCCGAGGAGGATCTCCCCGGAAGGGCTCGGCGGCGGGTGATCGGGAGTAGCATCCGGGGAGAGGCGAACGTGGTCCGGATCACACGTGAGGGAGCAGGCCCATGGCGTACACGACCGACGAGACCTTGACCGTTCTCGTCTACAGCCACGACCGCACCACCCGCGAGCAGGTGCTGACCGCTCTCGGCCGCAGGCCCGCGGAGGACCTGCCGGAGCTGGAGTACCTGGAGTGCGCGACCACCCCCGCGGTGCTCAAGGCGCTGGAGAAGGGCGGGGTGGACCTCTGCGTCCTGGACGGCGAGGCGGTTCCGGCCGGCGGGCTCGGGCTCGCCCGGCAGCTGAAGGACGAGATCTACGGCTGCCCGCCGCTGCTGGTGCTGATCGGCCGGCCGCAGGACTCCTGGCTGGCGGCCTGGAGCCGGGCCGACGCGGCGATCTCCCAGCCGGTGGACCCGGTGGCGCTGGCCGGGGCCGCCGCCACCCTGCTGCGGGCCCGGCTGGCCAAGCGGACGCCCGCCGCGCGCTAGCGCGGGGGACCGGTGTCTCACCCCGGCGTCTCAGTACAAGAGAAGAAGGGTGAACGGCGGAGCCCGGGGCCCCGCCGCTCGATAGGCTGACTCCGTCCCTACGTCCTTCCCCGTCCGCGGGGAGCGAGAGCTGGAGTCGGTCATGGTGAACGTGCAGCCTGCGAACGGCGGTAGCGAGCCCGCGCAGGTGGTCCGCACCTGGCCGGACGTCCTGTCGGCGCTGCTGCGGGGGGAGGACCTCGACCGCTCGGCCACCGCGTGGGCGATGGACCGGATCATGAGCGGGGAGGCCTCCCCGGTGCAGATCGCCGGCTTCATGGTGGCGCTGCGGGCCAAGGGCGAGACGGTCGACGAGATCTCCGGTCTGGTCGACTCGATGTACTCCCACGCCGAGCCGCTGCTCATCCCCGGCCCGGCGGTGGACATCGTCGGCACCGGCGGCGACCGGGCCAAGACCGTCAACATCTCCACCATGTCGGCGATCGTCGCCGCGGCGGCCGGCGCCAAGGTCGTCAAGCACGGCAACCGGGCCGCCTCCTCGGCCAGCGGCTCCTCGGACGTGCTGGAGAAGCTGGGCATCAGCCTGAACCTGCGGCCGCGCCGGGTCGCGGAGATCGCCGAGGAGGTCGGGCTCACCTTCTGCTTCGCGGCCACCTTCCACCCGTCGATGCGGCACGCCGGACCGGCCCGCAGCGAGCTCGGGGTGCCGACCGCCTTCAACATCCTCGGCCCGCTCACCAACCCGGCGCGGGTCACCGCGCACGCGATCGGCTGCTTCGACACCCGCCTCGCCGGGCTGATCGCCGGCGTGCTGGCGCGGCGCGGTGCCAGTGCGCTGGTCTTCCGGGGTGACGACGGGCTGGACGAGCTGACCATCACCACCACCTCGCGGGTCTGGGTGGTCCGGGACGGCGACGTCACCGAGACCTCCTTCGACCCGCGCGACGTCGGCATCGAGCCGGTCGGCATCGAGGCGCTGCGCGGCGGGGACCCGGCCTACAACGCGGAGGTCGCGCGCCGGCTGCTGGCCGGGGAGCACGGGCCGGTGCGGGACGCGGTGCTGCTGAACTCGGCGGCCGCGCTGGTGGCGCTCGACCTGACCGACGCACCGCTCGCCGAGCAGCTCGGCGCCGCGATGCGGCGCACCGCCGCGGCGATCGACTCGGGCGCGGCGCGCGATCTGCTGAAGCACTGGTCGGAGGCCACCTCCCGGGCGTGACACGGGAGTTGGGGCCCGTGGGAGACGCCTCCCACGGGCCCCTCCGACTGTCCGGGATACGGACTCCTGTTTGACCGCGGGACGCGCGCGACCTAGAGTCTTCGCCAGGTCATGAGCGACAGCGTCAAGCCCCAGCTGGCTGTCCGGCAACCCTCCGTCCGTGGCGGGGTGCCCTGGGTGAGGACCGGGTCACGCGGCGATCGGTCCGCGTGGCAAGCGCGGACGCCGGACTGAACGCACTCCCGGGGTCCCTGACCCGTCACAGGAGTGCATCCTCATGTCCCTCGCCACCTCCTTCTGCGCCCCGCTCCCGGTCCTCGGCCACGACGTGCAGGTCCCGCTCGCCAACGGCGAGAAGGTCGGATACGCGGCGCTCGACTACGCCGCCAGCTCCCCGGCGCTCCAGCGGGTCTGGGACGACGTCGCCGCCTACGCCCCCTACTACGGCAGCGTGCACCGCGGCGCCGGCTACCTGTCGCAGCTCTCCACCGACCTGTTCGAGCAGAGCCGCCGCACCGTCACCGAGTTCCTCGACCTGCGCGAGGGCGACCAGGTGGTCTTCACCCGCGCCACCACCGACTCGCTCAACCTGCTGGCCGGCGCCCTCCCGGCCGGGACCCAGGTGTTCGCCTTCGAGACCGAGCACCACGCCTCGCTGCTGCCCTGGGCGCACGCCGGCCTGCCCGTCACCTACCTGCGCGCCCCCCGCTCGCACGCCGAGGCGGTCGCCGCCTTCGACGCCGCGCTGGCCGGCGCGCCCGAGGGCCCGAAGCTGCTCTGCGTCACCGGCGCCTCCAACGTCACCGGCGAGCTGTGGCCGGTCGCCGAGCTGACCCGCACCGCGCACCGCCACGGCGCCCGGGTGGTGCTGGACGCCGCACAGCTGGCCCCGCACCACCGGGTCTCGGTGCGCGAACTCGACGTCGACTGGATCGCCTTCTCCGGCCACAAGCTCTACGCGCCCTTCGGCGCCGGGGTGCTGGCCGGCCGGGCCGACTGGCTGGACGAGGCCGAGCCGTACCTGGCCGGCGGCGGCGCCACCCGCACGGTGGCCCGGGAGACCGACGGCTCGGTGGCCGTGCAGTGGCACACCGGCCCGGCCCGGCACGAGGCAGGCTCGCCCAACGTCATCGGCGCCTACGCGATCGCCTCGGCCTGCCGGGCGCTCACCGAGGCCGGGTTCGACGCGCTGGAGGCGCGCGAGCGGGCGCTGGTCGCGCGGCTGAAGGAGGGGCTGGCGCAGATCCCGGAGGTCCGGGTGCTGAACCTGTTCGGCGCCGACTCGGACCGGGTGGGCGTGCTCTCCTTCGTGGTCCGGGGCTGGAACAGCTCGCACTTCTCGGCCGCACTGTCCGCCGAGTACGGCATCGGGGTCCGCGACGGCCTGTTCTGTGCCCACCCGCTGGTGCGCACCCTGCTCGGCGACGAGGAGGCGGCGCCCTCGGAGTGCGGCGCGCCGGAGCCCTCGCTGCCCGGCGAGCGCAGCCTGAACGCGATCCGGGTGAGCTTCGGCGCGGGCACCCCGGACGAGCACGTGGAGCGGTTCCTGACCGCCGTCCGCGAGCTGGTCACGGACGGCGCGGCCTGGACCTACCGCAACGAGGGCGGCCGCTGCGTCGCGGACACCCGCCGCGAGGGCTGAGCGGACCGCTCGGCGGTGCTACTCGTCGAGGCCGATCGCGAACGCGGCCTCCAGGTCGTGCTGGGAGTAGGTGCGGAAGGCGATCTGGGTCTCGGTGTGGGCCACGCCCGGGACCTTGTTGAGCCGGCCGGGGATCACCTCGGCGAGGTCGTCGTGCCGGGCCACCCGCACCATCGCGACCAGGTCGTAGCCGCCGGTCACCGAGTAGACCTCGCTGACGCCCTCGATGGCGGCGATCGCCTCGGCGATCTCCGGGATGCGGTCGACGCTGGTCTTGATCAGGACGATGGCGGTGATCACGGTGGCGTACTCCTTTGTGAGGTGCCGCCAGGGTATCGGGCGTCGGGGGCACCGTCGCGGGGGCGGGTGGTCCGCGGACGGCGCCCGATGAGGGTGCAGGCGTAGAGGAAGCCGGCCGCGAAGCCGATCACGTGCACCAGGTACGCCACACCGGGCCCGGCGGAGTGCACCGACCACCACTGCAGGACGAACCAGAGCCCCAGCACCAGCCAGGCCGGGAAGCGCAGCGGCAGGAAGAGCAGCAGCGGCACGAGCGTGGTGACCCTGGCCCGCGGGTGGAAGCGCAGATAGGCGCCGAGCGCGGCGGAGATCGCCCCGGAGGCGCCGATCAGCACCCGGGTCGAGTCCGCCGAGTGCGCCTCGGCCAGTGCGAAGCCGTAGGTGGCCAGCGTCCCGGACGCCAGGTAGAAGAGGAGGAACCGGGAGCGCCCCAGCCGCCGCTCCACGGTCGGCCCGAAGACGTGCAGGAAGAGCAGGTTGCCGAGCAGGTGCAGCCAGCCGGCGTGCAGGAAGAGCGCGCTGAGCACCGAGAGCGCCGGGTGCTTGCCGGGGGTGGGCGCGGCCGGGCAGCCGGGCACCGGGTCGGGGGCCTCGGCGAGCTGGCCGGCGGTCAGGGGGCGTCCGGTCAGCAGTTCGACGGGGACGGCGCCCCAGCGCTGCTCGTAGCGCTGCTCCGCGCAGACCCGGCCCTGGCCGCGGCCGTAGAGCGGGTTGAGCCCGGCGGCCGGTCCCAGCAGGAAGACCGCGGTGTTGATCGCGATCAGCGCGTAGCAGACGGCCGGGGCGGTGCCGGCCGGCCGGCCGTGGCGCGCGCCGGGGTGGGCGGGGAGGACCGGGATCGCCATGGGCCCCAGCATCCCTCCGGCGCCGTGCGGGCACCGCGCGGTTACGGCAGGTGGGCTACCGGCGGGGGCCGGTCGGCCGGTGGCCGCGAAGGTTGCCCCAGGCAATAGGCTTGGGCCGGGCATTCCCACCTCCCGCCGCCGACGCCGGGGCTCCGGGGGGAGCGCCTGAGCCCGTTCAGGGACCACCCGAGAGGACCCCCGATGACCGTCCCCGCCCTGACCGCCGAGACGCGCTGGCGCTGCACGCTCTGCGGCAACCTGACCCGCTTCGACGTGACCCGGACCGCCCGGGTCACCGAGTTCCTCCACTTCGACCTGGCCGGCGAGTCGAAGGTCGAGGAGACCCAGGTGCTCAGCGAGACCGTCGAGTCGGTGCGCTGCCGCTGGTGCAACGCGGTCGACCAGGTCGAGCTGGTGGCCCGCCCCGGCGCGGCCGACGGCGCCGAGGCCCCCGAGCAGGCCTGACCGCCTGATCCGTGCGGCGGGCGGTGCAGGGCGTGGCCGGTCGCCGCACGGGACAATACAGAGGGAACGCACGGAGTGTGACGGGGGTGGCGGCCGGGGCCGTACCCCGCTGGACCAGGATCGGAGCCGAGGACGTGGTGGACGCAGCGAAGGAGCCCGGCGGCCCGCAGGGGCGGCAGCCCGCTGTGGACGCGCAGGCGCCGGACGTGGCAGGGGCCGCCCCCTCCGGCACCGGGGCCCCGGCCGAGTCGGCCGCCGGCGAGGAGTCCGGCGGCGGTGACGATCCGGCGGCAGCCGTCGACGGCGCGGTGCGGGACGGCGGGGACGCCGGAGGCGTCGGAGCGGGCGACGCCGAGACGCTGGACCGGCCGCTGCCCGAGGGCGTGCGCCGGCGCGTGGTGGGCCTCGCCTCCGACGCACTGGGCGGGCTGCCGCTCGCGGAACTGCCCCAGTCGCTGCGCCAGTACGCCAAGTTCACCCCCGCGCGCCGGGCCAAGTACGCGGCGACCGCGCTGGCGGCGGCCCTGGAGGCGGAGCCGGCCTTCCGCTCGCGGATAGCGGAGCGGCTGCGGCTGGGCCAGCCGGACCTGGTCAGGGCGCTGGAGTCGGGCACCGTGCCGGGCGCGGCCGACCCGATGGACGTGGCGGCGGCGGCCTACCTGGTGCGCTCCGCCGGGTGGAGCCGGCTGGTGGCCGAGGCCGGCGAGGAGGCCGAGCGGGCGGGCGCCGAGGGCGCGGCGGCCGAGGCGGCCCGGCTGGTGGAGAAGTTGCAGGCCGAGCTGGCCGAGCTGCGCTCCGCGGCGCGCTCCGACCTGGAGCGCCAGCGGGCCGAGTCGGAGGACGTCCGGCGCGAGGCGGACTCGCTGCGCCGCAGACTGCGGTCGCTGGAGAGCGACACCCGCCGGGCGCAGGCGGAGACCCGCAAGGTGGCCGCCGAGCTGGAGTCGGTCAGGGCGCAGGCGGCGGCCGAGCGGAGTGCGGCGGAGAGCGAGGCGCGCCGGCTGCGGCACCGGGTCACGGAGCTGGAGAACGCCGTCGAGCAGAACCGCCGGTCGGCCCGCGAGGGGCGCAGCGTCGAGGACATGCGGCTGCGGCTGCTGCTGGACACCGTGCTGCAGTCGGCCCAGGGGTTGCAGCGGGAGCTGGCGCTGCCGGTGTCCCAGATCCGTCCGGCGGACCTGGTGGAGGCGGTGGTGCCGGGCGCGGCCTCGCCGCACGACGTGGCGCGGCGCGGTCTGGCCGAGGACGATCCGGCGCTGCTGGACCAGTTGCTGGCGATCCCCCAGGTCCATCTGGTGGTGGACGGCTACAACGTGACCAAGACGGGCTATCCGACGCTGCCGCTGGAGCAGCAGCGGATCCGGCTGCTGGGCGGGCTGGCGATGCTGGCGCAGCGCACCCAGGCGGAGGTCACCTGTGTGTTCGACGGCCAGGACCTGGACGTGCCGGTGATCATGGCGCCGCCGCGCGGGGTGCGGGTGCGGTTCAGCCGGACCGGGGAGACGGCGGACGAGTTGATCCGCCGGCTGGTGCGGGCCGAGCCGCAGGGGCGCCCGGTGGTGGTGGTCTCCACCGACCGGGAGGTCGCGGAGGGCGTGCGGAAGGCCGGCGCGCGCCCCGTAGCATCGGTGCTGCTGCTGAACCGGCTGGCCCGGCCGTAACCGCTTCCGGGTGCGGGCCGGTCGGTATGACGGCTGGTCAGCGCCCGGATTGCGGTGTTGTGCGAGTTTTGTGAAGTCAGATGGGCGGTTCGGGTTCACGCGATCGGGGGAGTGGCGCGAAGCGTGGATCTTCACTAGTGTCTGGCGTCAAACCTATTTTCCGGATTCTCACCCGTTCGGGTGAGGCCATTGGAAGAAGGAGCCGGTCCCTTGGCCTCCCACCGCCGTCCCAAGCAGCCGAGCCGCGCGCGGGTCTCCGTGCTCACCGCTGCCGCTGCGACCGCGGTCGCCCTCTCCGCCCAGGTCGCCGCACACGCCGCGCCCAGCCCGTCGCCGAAGAAGGACGACGTGAAGGCGCAGATCGACCAGTTGCAGGAGGAGGCCGAGCAGGCCACCGAGAAGTACAACGGCGCCAAGGAGCGCGCGGACCAGCTGCGCAAGCAGGCGGACCAGCTCCAGGACCAGGTCGCACGCGGCCAGGAGCAGATGACCCAGCTTCAGGCCGGGCTGGCCGAGGTGGCGGGGGAGCAGTACCGCACCGGCGGCATCGACCCGTCCGTCCAGCTGATGCTGACCTCCGACCCGTCCGGCTACCTGGACAAGGCCTCCAGCGTGCAGCAGGCCAGCTCCAGCCAGGCCGAAGCGCTCAAGGGGCTCCAGGACCAGCAGCGCCGGCTCGACCAGCAGAAGGCCGAGGCCGCCGCCGTCCTGGCCTCGCTGGACAGCACCACCAAGGACCTGAACCAGTCCAAGGCCGAGGTCAACAAGAAGCTCAAGGAGGCCCAGGACCTGCTGAACTCGCTCAGCGCCTCCGAGCGGGCCGCCCTGAAGGCGCAGGAGCAGCAGGCCGAGCGTGCCTCGCGCGGCTCCGAGCGCACCGACCTGGGCAGCCTGCCGCAGGCGAGCGGCAAGGCGGGCTCCGCGGTCTCCCTGGCGATGAGCAAGACGGGCTCGCCGTACGTCTGGGGCGCCACCGGCCCGAGCGGCTTCGACTGCTCCGGCCTGATGGTCTGGGCGTACGGGAAGGCCGGCGTCTCGTTGCCGCGCACCTCGCAGGCGCAGGGCAACTACGGCACCCGGGTGCCGTCGATCGCCGAGGCCCAGCCGGGCGACCTGGTCATCTACCGCGACGACCGCAGCCACGTCGGCATGTACATCGGCAACGGCATGGTGGTGCACGCGCCGCGCACCGGTGACGTGGTGAAGGTGATGAAGGCCGACGCCATGAAGATCAACACCATCCGCCGGGTCTGACGGACCGGCACGACACGCCCGGGGGCCCGTCGGGGCCCCTGTGATCAGCGCCACCTCCGAACCGGGGGTGGCGCGGCGCGTTTCGGGTGGGTGTTCGACCGTCTGACGGAGAATGATCAGCCGGTCGTGGGGGCGTGATTACACTCGGTCATATTCACAAAAGAACTTGGGTATTCTTCCGGCTTTTTTCTGACAAGGATTTGAACGGATCACGGATCTGTTACTAGGGTCGTGCTTCGAACCACGCACAGTCGATCACCCAGCCTGGGTGGCGGCGGGGTTCGCCGCCGAGTTCGCGAAGCAGCGGGACGGGGCCTTCGGGTCGCCCGTCCGAGTGAGGGCCCAGCAGTCGGGGGTCCGCTGTGGAGCGGAGCCGGGGAACCACGTTCCTCCGGGGTGAATCGGCGCCAGGCCGGCCGCGGGAGCGGCGGGTGAGGCGTCGTAGGGCACGCTTCCGCCCGAACCCGTCAGCTCACCCGGTAGGCGGATGAGGAAGAAGGAGTCCGCCTTCGTGGCGTCCCATCGTCGTCCCAAGCCCGCCGGCCGCACCCGTGTCTCGATCCTGACCGGTGTCGCCGCCGCTGCCGTTGCCCTGTCCGCGCAGTCCGGCGCCCACGCCGACCCGACGCCGACCAAGGACCAGGTCAAGGAGCAGGTCGACCAGCTCAACGAGCAGGCCGAGGTCGCCACCGAGAAGTACAACGGCGCCCAGGCCAAGCAGCAGGAGCTGCAGAAGCAGGTCGCCGAGCTGCAGGACAAGGTGGCCCGCCAGCAGGCCGTGGTGACGGAGGCCCAGGGCGGCCTCGCCGAGATCGCCGGCGAGCAGTACCGCACGGGCGGCATCTCGCAGACCGTCCAGCTGATGCTCTCCGCCAGCCCGGACAACTTCCTCAACCAGGCCGACGCCCTGAACCAGGCCGGCTCGACCCAGTCCGGCGCGCTGAAGGAGCTCCAGGAGCAGCAGCGCAGGCTCGACCAGGACCGTACCGAGACCCAGGCCAAGCTCGCCGAGCTGGAGTCCACCACCCAGCAGCTGAAGAGCTCCAAGGAGGACGTCCAGGGCAAGCTGCAGAAGGCCCAGGACCTGCTCAACACGCTCACCGAGCAGGAGCGCCAGGCCCTCCGCGCGGCCGAGGAGAAGGCCGCCGCCGAGGCGAAGGCGAAGGCGGAGGCCGCCAAGGCCGAGGCCGCGAAGGCCGCCAAGGAGAAGGCCGAGGCCGAGCGCGCCTCCCGCGACACCAACCGGACCAACCTGAACGCGCCGTCGGCCGGTTCCTCGGCCCCCGCGGCGTCCTCCGCCCCGTCGGCCCCGGCCGCCAAGCCGGCCGCGCCCGCCGCCCCGGCCGCGCCCGCCGCCAACGGCTCGCGCGCCGCCGCCGCGATCGCCGCCGCCGAGAGCAAGCTCGGCTCCCCGTACGTGTACGGCGCCACCGGCCCGAACTCGTTCGACTGCTCGGGCCTCACCGGCTGGGCGTACGCCCAGGCCGGCGTGTCGCTGCCGCGGACCTCGCAGGCGCAGGCCACCGCCGGCACCCAGATCGGCTCGGACATCTCCAAGGCCCAGCCCGGCGATCTGGTGATCTTCTACGGCGACCGCCACCACGTGGGCATCTACGTCGGCGGCGGCCAGGTCATCCACGCCCCGAAGCCGGGCGCGTCGGTCCGCTACGAGGCGGCGTCCAACATGCCGGTCAACACCATCGTGCGCCTCTGACCGCCGGTCGGCAGGCTTCGTCGGGCCCGGTCTCCCCGTGCGGGGAGGCCGGGCCCGCGGCTTTTCCGGGCCCGCCGGGACGCTCGGTCCGCGAACCGATCTGACGTCCGATAAGTGTCTGAATATTCGGGTTCGGAGGGGTTTGGATTCGGTTGCCCGGACTCGCTAACGTCTGCCACCGGACGCCCGCTTCGACAGCCGCCCGCCCCGGTGCGGCGGCGGGCCGGGCCCAGGATCGGAGCCGACGTCGCATGGCCGTGCACCGCCGTTCCCCGCTGTCAGGTGCGCAGGTGCTCGCCCGGGCGCTGGTGCTCACCGCGGCGGCCACCACCGCGTTGGGCGTGGCGACCGGCGGCAGCGCCCGGGCCGTCCCCGGCGCGCCGGACGCCCCGGCCGACCGCAAGGACGTCAAGGCGCAGGTGGAGCAGCTCTACGACGAGGCCGAGCAGGCCTCCGAGCGGTTCAACGCCGCCCAGGAGGCCCAGCAGCGGCTCCAGCACGAGACCGGCACGCTCCAGGAGCAGATCGCCGTCGGCCAGGACGAGTTCAACCGGCTGCGCGGCGACCTCGCCACGGTGGCCGGCGCCGAGTACCGCGGCGGCGGGATGACCAGGACCGTCCAGCTGATGCTCGCCACCGACCCGGCGGGCTACCTCTCCCGGGCCCGCGCCCTCGACCAGACGGCCGAGCGGCAGAACGAGACCCTGCACGAGCTGCTGGGCCGTCAGCGGGCGCTCGACCAGCGCCGGGCCGAGACCACCGCCAAGCTCGCCGAACTGGAGCAGACCCGCAAGGCGCTGGCCGAGAGCAAGCAGCAGATCCAGCAGCGGCTCGCCAAGGCCCAGCGGCTGCTCAACAGCCTCGGCACCGCCGAGCGAGCCCGGCTCGCCGCCCAGGACGCCCACGACGCGGAGCAGCGCGCCACCCGGGGCAAGGACCGGCTGGACCTCGGCGACACCCCGCCCGCCTCCGAACGCGGCGCCGCCGCGCTGGCCGCCGCGGTGCGGATGGTCGGCGCGCCCTATGTGTACGGATCCGCCGGGCCCAAGGCGTTCGACTGCTCCGGTCTGATGTACTGGAGCTGGCGGCAGGCCGGAGTGACCCTGCCGCGCACCTCGCAGGCCCAGGCGTACGCCGGGCGGCGGGTCAGCCTCTCCGAAGCGCGGCCGGGGGACCTGGTGATCTTCTACCGGGACATGCACCACGTCGGGATGTACGCCGGCGGCGGGGTGATCGTGCACGCCCCGTACCCGGGGGCCAAGGTCCGCTACGAGAGCGTCACCACGATGCCCGTCTCGGGGGTGATCCGGCTCTGAGCCGCCCGGATCCCGCCGCCGACCGCGGGCCGTCCCGGCGCACCGCCCTGCTGCTCGCGGCCGGCGGGCTCGCCCAGCTGTCGCTGCCCGGGGCCGCCCCGGCGCCGACCGCCGCCGCGGCCCCGGACGAGCACGCCGACGTCCTGGCCCTGCTCGACGCGCGGGCCCGGGCGCTGACCGCCGGGCCGCCAGCGCTGCCGCTGCGTGCCGGGTACCGCAACCTGCTGCTGGGGCCGGTGGACCGGGCCGGGCGGTGCGCCGCCACCGCCGAGCTGACCGTGGAGGTGACGGGCTACGACCGGTGGCCGGTCGTCCATCCGCGCCGGCTGGCGCTGGCCCGCTCCGCCGCCGGCTGGCGGGTCGAACACGAGGAGGGCGCGGACGGACCGCCGCCGCCGTGGGACCTCGGCACCGTCCGGGCCGAGGACGGCGCGCGCTGCCTGGTGCTGGGGATGGACGCCGGGGGCATACCCGCCCCCACCGGGCTCGCGGTCGTCGGCGACCGGGCGGTGGCGGCCGTCGAGGCCCTCTGGGGCACCGCCTGGGCCGGCCGGCTGCTGCTCGAAGTGCCCGCCACGGGGGAGCAGTTCACCCGGCTGCTGGCGGACGGGCAGGCCGGCTGGTCCGGCATGGCGGCGGTCACGGTGGCCGCGCCCGGGGCGCCGCTGAACGCCCCGGCCGACCGGGTCCTGGTCAACCCGGAGACCTACGCGGGCCTGAGCGACTTCGGCCGCCAGGTGGTGGTCACCCACGAGGCGGTGCACGTGGCGACCCGGGCCGACACCCGCGCCTGGACGCCGCTCTGGCTCTCCGAGGGCGCCGCCGACTGGACCGGCTACCGCGACGCGAACCGGCCGGCCCGCCGGATCGCCCCGGAACTGGCCCGGGACGTCGCCGCCGGGCGGCTGCCCGCCGCACTGCCCGAGGACGCCGCCTTCGCGGCCGGCGGGGAGGGCCTCGCCCAGGTCTACGAGCAGGCCTGGCTGGCCTGCGACCTGATCGCCCGCCGGTACGGGCCGCAGCGGCTGGTGGCGCTCTACCGGGCGGTCGGCGCGGCGGCCCCGGGCGCGGACCGGCAGGCCTGGCTGGACGGGCTGCTGCGGGACCGGCTCGGCCTCGGCCTGGCCGAGTTCACCCGCCTCTGGCAGGCCGAGGTCCGGGCACTCGCCCAGTCCTAGGGCCGGTTCCAGGGCCGGTTCCAGGGCAGGCCCAGGACAGTCCTAGGGCCGGGCCGAGGGCCGGGCGCCCTGGCGGCGGTCGCCGGGCGAGGTCCGCGGCCGGTCGATGCCGTCCAGCAGGTCCTGCTCGTACGCGATGCCGGGGCGCACCGAGAACGCGGCCGCCGGGACCGGCTCGGGGCGGGCCAGCACCACGGTCTCCGGGAGCCGCTCGGCGCGCCGGGTGGAGCGCCAGAGCCGCACGCAGGACAGCACGGTGGCGGCCAGCAGCAGCAGGTTGCGCAGCGTCAGCACGGCGATGGCGCCCGGCTTGCTGGCGACCACGTCGCCGAAGACCAGCGGGAACTCCACCAGCGTCAGCGGGGTCGCGGCCAGGATCAGCAGCGCCACCGGCCGCTGGCTGCTGCCGCGCACGGTCAGGCAGACCGCCGCCACGCCGACCAGCCAGACCAGGTACTGCGGGCTGATCACCCGGCTGGTCACGGTGAAGATCAGCAGCGCGGCGAGCGCGGCGTCGTACATGGTGGCCGCGTTGCGCCGCCGGGCGGTGAAGCGCCACAGCAGCAGCCAGCCGAAGCCGAGCACGGTGCCGGCCAGCATCACCTTGCTGACCACGTCCACCCACGGCCCGAGCATCTCCACCGAGCCGTAGTTCATCATCACCCTGCCGTCCCAGGCCCCGGTGATCCGGGCGAAGTGGATCGGCAGCGCGCCGACCGACTCCACCTCGATGCCGCGGTCCTTCTGGAACGTCAGGAACTCGAACGCGCCGTTCATCCCGGCCGCCAGCAGGAAGCCGATCGAGGCCGCCGCGGCCGCCGCGGCGGTCCAGGAGCGGCGGGTGCGCCGGCCGGAGGGGGTGCCGATCAGGCCGAGCAGCGGCCAGATCTTGACGATGCCGCCGAGGCCCAGCAGCAGGCCGCCGACCGCCGGCCGGCGGATCAGCGCCAGCAGTCCGGCCACCGCGATCGCGGTGACGATCACGTCGTAGCGGTTGTAGATCATCGGGCCGAGCAGCGGGACGCCGGCCACCCAGACCCAGGCGCCGGTCAGCGCCCGGCCCTTGCGCATCCCGGTGCGGACCAGCAGGGCCATCGCGGCAGCGTCGGCGATCCCGCAGATCACCCAGAACGACACCAGGTACGACCAGGGCAGCAGGCCCGGCAGCAGGATCACCAGGGCGGCGCCGGGCGGGTACTGCCAGGTGACGTCGTCCAGCGGGAAGGTGCCGGTCTGCAGCACGCCGTACCAGCCGTGGTAGATCAGCCAGACGTCGGCGGTGATGTCACCGCCGGGCATCCGCAGCACGCCGGTCACCAGCAGCACCAGCAGCGTCCGGGTGGCCACCCAGGTCCCGCCGAGCGCCAGGAGCGCGCCCGAGCGCCCGGAGGGGCGCGTGGTGCTCTGCGCGGGCTCGCGCCGGACGGCGAGCGCCGTGCCGGGGCCCTCGGCGCCGCTGGATGTACCGGACTCGGTGGCCGGGGCCAACTCCACTGCGCTCCCTCGTTCGTCTCGGACGTCCCGTCGGCGGCGCCGCGCGGCGGGCGCCCGGGCGGTCCGGGCGGATCGGGATCGGCCGCCGTCACGGGGCCCGACCGGCTGCGCCGACCACCCGGGTACTAGGACAGACCCTGGGGTGGAACGGTTGCCGTGCGTGGTTCCGTTCCCGGCGGGTCGTGGTGTTGACCTATCGTACGGATCACCCAGCGGTACACCGAGCACCCCCCGACCGAGCGAGCCGTGGCCTGATGCACAAGACCTTGATCGTGACCAACGACTTCCCGCCCAGGCCGGGCGGTATCCAGGCCTTCGTCCACAACATGGCCGTGCGTCAGCCCGCAGGGAGCGTCGTGGTGTACGCCTCCACCTGGCGCGACGGCACCGAGGTGACGCGCTTCGACGCCGAACAGCCGTTCCCGGTGATCCGCGACCGGACGAAGGTGATGGTTCCCACACCGCGGGTCACCCGGCGGGCCGCCGAGATCCTGCGGGCCGAGGGCTGCGACTCGGTCTGGTTCGGTGCCGCGGCCCCGCTCGGCCTGATGGCCCCCGCGCTGCGCCGGGCCGGGGCCGGGCGGCTGCTCGGCATGACCCACGGCCACGAGGCCGCCTGGGCCCAGCTGCCGGCCGCCCGGCAGCTGCTGCGCCGGATCGGCACGGGCACCGACGTGCTCACCTACCTCGGCGAGTACACCCGCTCGCGGATCGCCTCCGCCGTCGGCCCGGAGGCCGCCGCGCGGATGGTGCAGCTGCCGCCCGGCGTCGACGAGCGGAGCTTCCACCCGGACTCCGGCGGCGCCGCGGTGCGCGAGCGGCTCGGCCTGGCCGACCGGCCGGTGGTGGTCTGCGTCTCCCGGCTGGTGCCGCGCAAGGGCCAGGACACCCTGATCGAGGCGATGCCGCAGATCCTCGCCGACGTGCCGGACGCGGTGCTGCTGATCGTCGGCGGCGGCCCCTACCGGGCGGACCTGGAGAAGCTGGTGGACGCCCGCGGCGTGCGCTCCGCCGTCCGGTTCACCGGCTCGGTGCCGTGGGAGGAGCTGCCGGCCCACTACGGCGCCGGGGACGTCTTCGCGATGCCCTGCCGCACCCGGCGCGGCGGACTGGACGTCGAGGGGCTCGGCATCGTCTACCTGGAGGCCTCGGCGACCGGCCTGCCGGTGGTGGCCGGGGACTCCGGCGGCGCGCCGGACGCGGTGCTGGAGGGCGAGACCGGCTACGTGGTGCCGGGCGGCACGCCCGCCGCGGCGGCCGAGCGGATCGTCCGGCTGCTGCGGGACGAGGAGCTGCGCCGCCGGATGGGCGAGGCCGGACGGCGCTGGGTGGACCGCTCCTGGCGCTGGGACCTGCTGGCCGGGCGGCTGACCTCGCTGCTGGCGGGCTGAAGGTGTGCCGGTGCGGCCCGCCCCAC
>NZ_JBHVER010000142.1:0-21599 GCF_042802195.1 Kitasatospora sp. NPDC057500
GACGCGCTCCGGGCGGGCCCTCCCGCCGTCGGCGGGGTTTCTTCCGCGGCGAAAGTTAGTCGTCCCGACACGCCCCCGACAGGCGGGAACACGCCGCCGCAGCCTTCCCGCCACCGCCCGACCATCCCCCGCAACACGGCGCCACACGCCCGCAACACCCCTTCCCACCAGGCAGGACGGGTGATTGACAGGGAGGCGCGGGCTTCAGCACGATGAGCGCCGAGCCCACTCGCAGCACCCCGGACCCGGAAGGAGGGCCGATGAGCACCGTTCACCGCACCGCCCCGGCCCGCCACCGCTGCTGTCGCCGCCGGCGCTGCTGTCTCTGCTGTCGCGGGGCCTTCGCCCGCTGACGCCGGCCGCCCGGCCGTCACCTCTCCCCGGCACCCGTGTGCCGTCCTCCACCGCTCCGCCCTGACCGCGTCCACCGCCCGGGGCGTCCTTGCGCGTCCCTCCATTCCCCTCCACCAGAGTCGAGGAACCGTCATGTCCACTGCCACCGCACCCACCACCACCCTCCGCCTCACGCCCGCCGCCGGCCGGATCGGCGCGATCGTGCACGACGTCCGCCTCGGCGGCGACCTGCCCGCCGAGACCGTCGCCGCCCTCGAAGCCGCGCTGTACGAGCACAAGGTGCTGTTCTTCCGCGGCCAGCAGCACCTCGACGACGCCGAACACGAGGCGTTCGCCCGCCTGTTCGGCCAGCCGGTCGGGCACCCCACCGTACCGAGCGCCGACGGCCGCTACATCTTCGAGCTGGACGCCACCAAGGGCGTGCGCGCAAACAACTGGCACACCGACGTCACCTTCGTCCCGTCCTACCCGAAGGCCTCGATCCTGCGCGCCCTGGAGCTGCCGCCGGCCGGCGGCTCGACGGTGTGGGCCAACACCGCCGCCGCCTACCAGGACCTTCCGCAGCCGCTGAAGGCGCTGGCCGAGTCGCTGCGCGCCGTGCACACCAACGACTACGACTACGCGGCGAGCCTCGCGCTGCGCCCGGAACTCGCCGACAACGCCGAGGTGGCCGACCTCTTCCGCCGGGTGTTCGTCTCCACCGCGTTCAAGACCGAGCACCCGGTGGTCCGCGTGCACCCGGTGACCGGCGAGAAGAACCTGCTGCTCGGCGCGTTCGCCCAGCGCGTCCAGGGCGTCTCGGGCGCCGACAGCAAGGCGCTGATCGCGCTGTTCCAGCGGTACGTGGAGCGGCTGGAGAACACCGTGCGCTGGGACTGGCAGGTCGGCGACGTCGCGTTCTGGGACAACCGCGCCACCCAGCACTACGCCGTCAACGACTACGGCGACGAGCCGCGCCTGGTCCGCCGGATCACCCTGGACGGCGACCTTCCGGCGGGCGTGGACGGCGCGCCGAGCCGGCTGCTGGAGCCCGCCGTGCCGCCGCGGGTGGCCGGGCTGGTGCCGGCCGATCAGCTGGAGGCCGAGGCCGCCGGGCGCTGAGCCCCCGACGACTCCCGGAAGGACGGCCGATGTTCACCGAGATCACCAGCACCGCCGCCCGGCCGCACCGCACCGGGGACGGACGGCGGGACGTCAACGCCGCCGCCGTCCTGCGGACGGTGCTGGACCACGGGCCGGTGGCCCGCAGCCGGGTGGCGGCGCTCACCGGGCTGAGCCCGGCCGCCGTCTCCCGCCAGGTGGTCGACCTGGTCCGGCTCGGACTGCTGCGCGAGCGGCCCGAGCTGGCCTCCCCCGGCGCCGGGGCGGTCGGCCGCCCGCAGCTGCCGGTGGACGTGGACACCGGGCGGATCGCGGTGGCCGGACTGCACATCGGCCTGCCGTTCACCACCTTCGCCTTCCTCGACCCGCGCGGAAACGTGCTGCACCGCCGGGAGTTGAGCAACCGGGGCCGCACCGGGGCGGCCGTGCTGCGGCCGCTGCTGGCGCGGCTGCCCGGGCTGCTCGACGCCGTACCGGACGGCCGCACCGTGGTCGGCCTCGGCGCCGTCACCGGCGGCGCGGTCGACCGCGGGCGCGGAGTGGTCGTCCGTCACGATCCGCTCGACTGGCGGGACCTGCCGCTCGGCGGGCTGCTGGCCGAGGCCACCGGGCTGCCGGTGCAGGTGGACAACCACGCCAGGGCGCTGGCCCAGGCGGAGATCCTGTTCGGGCACCCGGCGGCCCGGCGCTCGATGGTGCACCTGTTCGTCGGCCACGTGGTGGACGCGGCCCTGGCCGTGGCCGGAACCGTGCACGTGGGCCCGGCCTCGCCGACCGGGGACGTCGCCCACCTGCCGGTGCCGGACAGCGACGCGCCCTGCCACTGCGGCCGGACCGGCTGTCTGGCGGTCGCCGCCTCGGACACCACGCTGTTCGAGGCGGCGGCGGCCGAGGGAGTCGTCGAACGGCCGGACCGCGCCGAACTGGTGGCCGCCGTCCGGGCCGGCGACCCGAGGGCCGACCGGCTGGTGCGGCGGCGCGCGGAGACCATCGGCCGGGCGCTCGCCCTGCTGGCCGATGTCGTCAACCCCGATCTGCTGGTGCTGACCGAGCACTTCGCCGCGCTCGACCCGGCCTACCTGAACGTGGTGCGCACCGAGTTCGCGCGCCGCTCACGGATGCGGCGGGACGCCGAACTGGTGGTCGTCCAGCGGCGCGGCGCCGATGTGCTCGCCGTGGCCGCCGGGTCGGCCGCGCTCGGCGCCCTGCACGCCCGCCCGGTGCACGCCCTGACCGCCTGAACCCCTCGAACACCACCGACCCCGCAACGCCCCTTCCCGCAGAGGACCCCACTCGTGACCCGCTACCCCACCGCCTCCCCGCTCTCCCGCCGGGCGCTGCTCCGCGGCGGCCTCGCCGGCGCCGGCCTGCTGACCCTGGCCGCCTGCCGCTCGGCCGCCGACACCGCCGCCGGCCGGGCCGCCGGTGACGCCGCGGGCCCGCGTCGCGGCGGTGTCCTCACGGTCGGCGCCGGCGTCGACTTCACCCCCGCCCTGCTGTTCGCACAGAGCGCCAACACCCTCGTCCAGCGCCTGGTCTTCAACACCCTGACCCGCTACGACGACCAGCTGAAGCCGCAGCCCGAGCTCGCCACCTCCTGGTCGGTCGCGCCGGACGGCACCGGCGTCACCCTCAAGCTGCGCGAGGACGTGACCTTCCACAGCGGCCGCCGGTTCACCGCCGACGACGTCGTCTTCGCCGTCAAGAACCTCCAGAACCCGGCCCGGTCCGCCCAGTTGCGCTCGACGGCCGCCGCCGTCACCGACTTCCGCAAGAACGGCGACTTCGAGCTCACCCTCGTCCTCGCCCATCCGGTGAGCAACCTCTTCGACCTCTTCGAGTTCATGATCATCCCGGACTCCGCCACCGTCGAGGAGGCCTTCGCCGGGACGAAGCTGGTCGGCACCGGCCCCTACACCTTCACCGAGCGCAAGCCCGGCAGCTCGATCACGTTCGCCCGCAACGAGAAGTACTGGAACCCCGGCCGCCCCTACCTGGACGGCGTCGAGATCCGGGTGATCCCCCAGAGCGAGTCACTGCTCTCCTCGCTGAGGACCGGCCAGACCCACCTCTCCTACCACGTGCGCGGCAAGGACCTCGCCGCCCTGCGCAGCGAGCCGCAGTTCCGGGTCACCTCCTACGACACCGGCGGCGGCGCGTACTACATCGGCGCCAACCTCACGGCCGAGCACGTCGGCGACAAGCGGGTCCGGCAGGCCATCGCCTGGGCCGTCGACCGCGAGCGGCTGGTCCAGCAGGCGCTCGGCGGCTCCGGCACCGTCTCCGCCACGCCCTGGCCCAGGTCCTCCCCCGCGTACAGCGCGGAGGCCGCCGCCCACTACCGCCACGACCCCGACCGCGCCCGGCAGTTGCTCAAGGAGGCCGGACTCGCCGGCATCACCCTGCCGTTCGCGCACAGCAACGACCCCGGCGGCACCGCCGTCGCGCAGGTGCTCCAGTACGACCTCAAGCAGGTCGGCATCGAGACCGTGCTGCAGCCCACCGACTCGCCCACCATGCAGAAGCAGCTGATCGCCCAGGCCATGCCCGCGCTCTGGACGCTCAGCCACGGCTTCGCCCAACTCCACCCCGCCACCCTGGCGGTGAGCGCCTACCCGTTCAACGAGGCGAAGAACAGCTCGCACTTCTCGTCGCCCGCCTACACCGACATCGTGCAGCGCGCCTGGAAGCGGCCGGACAGCGACAGCGACGAGGCCAAGGCGCTCTACCGGCAGATCACCGACACCCTGCTGGACGAGCAGTTCGTGATCGACCTCGCCATCGCCGGCCTCAGCGAGGTCGCCGGCGGCAAGGCCCGCGGCGCCACCCTCAACAAGTTCGGCTACCTCAACCTCGACGACGCCTACCTCACGGCCTGAGCGGACGGCCCGAACCCGATGCGAAGCTTCCTCCTCAAGCGACTGCCCTCCGGGCTGCTCGTCCTCCTCCTCGCCTCCTTCCTGGTCTTCCTCATCCTCCGCCTGATCCCCGGCGACCCCGCCACCACCCTGGCCGGCCCCGACGCCGGACCGCAGGCGGTCGCCGCGATCCGCGCCCGGCTCGGCCTCGACGAGCCGCTGCTGTCCCAGTACCTGCGCTGGCTCGGCGACCTGCTCACCGGCGACCTCGGGCCCAGCTACTCGATCGGCGGCCAGGTCGCCGACCTGATCGGCGACGGCCTCGGCGCCACGCTCCAACTCACCGCCGCCGCCCTGCTGCTGGTCGTCGCGCTGGCCCTGCCGCTCGGCGTGCTCGGCGCCACCGCGAAGCGCCGGCCGACCGCCGCCGCCGTCCGCGCCTTCACCACCGCCGTCCTGGCCGTGCCGCCGTTCGTCACCGGCGTGCTGCTGGTGCTGCTGTTCGCGGTCACCCTCGGGCTGCTGCCCGCCGGCGGCCACGAGTCCCTGCTCGACGCCCCCGACCTCGCGCTGCAGTACCTGCTGCTGCCCGCCGTCTGCCTCGCCCTGCCCAGCGCCGCCGTGCTCGCCCGCTACCTCACCGACGGCATCCAGCGGGCGCTGGCCGAGGACTACGTGCGCACCGCCACCGCCGTCGGCGTCTCCCGCCGCCGGATCGTCTGGCGGCACGCCCTGCCCAACGCGCTGCCGTCCGCCGTCACCGTGCTCGGCCTGCAGATCGGCCACCTGGTCGCCGGGGCGGTGCTGGTCGAGCGGATCTTCGCCTGGCCCGGCCTCGGCCAGCTCGTCGAGCAGGGCGTGCTGCGCCGCGACTACCCCGTGGTGCAGGCCCTGCTGCTGCTGATCGTCGCCGGCTACGTCGCCGTCCAACTGCTCACCGACCTCGTGTACGTCTGGCTCGACCCCCGGATCCGGTGGGAGTAACCGATGACCGCCCTGACCGCCCCCGCCCCGGCCCGCCCCGCGCGCGCCGCCGTACGCAACCGGTACCTCGCCGGGCTGCTCACCGTCCGCGGCCTGACCGGGCTCGCCCTGGTCGCCGTCGTCGCCCTGGCCGGGCTGCTGGCCCCGCTGCTCACCGACCACGACCCCGACGCCCAGGGCCCGCTGGCGCTCGCCGGGCCGAGCGCCGAGCACCCGCTCGGCACCGACGACCTCGGGCGGGACCTGCTCAGCCGGGTCCTGCACGGCATCACCACCGACCTGGCGCTGACCTTCGGCGCCGTGCCGGCCGGCGCGCTCGCCGGCTGCTCGCTCGCCCTGCTCGCGGCCACCCACCGCTGGGCCGACACCGCCGTCCAGCGGGTCTTCGACCTGGTGCTCGCCTTCCCCGGGCTGATCCTGGCGCTGGCCGTCACGGCCGTGCTCGGGCCGGGCCGCTGGCCGGTCTTCATCGTGATCGCGATCGCCGAAATACCGCTGTTCGGACGCCAGTTGCGCTCCGGGATCCTGGTCCAGCGGGAGCGCGAGTACGCGCTGGCCGCCCGGGTCGGCGGCGCCTCCCGGGCCCGGGTGCTGCTGCGGCACGTGCTGCCGAACGCCGTCGACCCGCTGATCGTGCAGACGGCGGTGGCGCTGTCCGTCGGCGTGTTCATCGAGGGCGCGATGAGCTTCCTCGGACTCGGTGTGCGCCCGCCGGAGCCGACCCTCGGCTCGATCCTCAGCCAGTCCGTCTCCTACCTCGCCACCCATCCGACCTTCGCGGCCGCCCCGCTGGCCGCGACCACCGCGCTGGTGCTCGGCTTCACGCTGATCGCCGAGGCCCTGAACCGGGGGATCCGCCGATGACCAGCCCGCCGCCCCGCGACGACCGCACCGTCCTGCGGGTCACCGACCTCTCCGTGGCGTTCGACGCCACCACCGCCGTGGACGGCGTCGGCTTCGACCTCGCCGCCGGGGACACCCTGGGCCTGGTCGGCGAGTCCGGCTCCGGCAAGTCCACCACCGCCCTCGCCCTGCTGCACATGCTCCCGGCCGGCGGCCGGATCACCGGCGGCTCGGTGGAACTGGCCGGCCAGGACCTCGCCGCCCTGCCCGAGCACGCCCTGCGTGCCGTGCGCGGCCGGCGGATCGCCATGGTCTTCCAGGACCCGATGTCCTCGCTCAACCCGGTGCTCACCGTCGGCAAGCAGCTCGACGAGGCCCTGCGCGCCCACGGCGCCCGCCCCGACAAGCGGCAACGCGCCGCCCGCGCCGTCGAGTTGCTGGAGCTGGTCGGCATCCCCGACGCGGCCGGCCGGCTGCGCGACCACCCGCACCAGTTCTCCGGCGGCCAGCGCCAGCGCATCATGATCGCCCTCGCGCTCGCCAACGACGCCGAGGTGCTGGTCGCCGACGAACCCACCACCGCCCTCGACCCGACCGTCCAGCAGCAGATCCTGCGCCTGCTCACCCGGATCAACCGGGAGACCGGCACCGCGCTCGTGGTGATCAGCCACGACCTCGGCGTGATCGCGCAGACCTGCCGCCGGCTGCTGGTCATGCGGCACGGGAAGGTGGTCGAGTCCGGCGACACCGCCGACGTCCTCGGCGCACCGCGCCACCCGTACACCAAGCAGCTGCTGGCCGCCGTCCCGCGCCTGGAGGCGCCCTCGGAGGCCGCCGCCAACAGCGTGCCGGGGACCGAGCCGCTGCTCACCGTCACCGGCCTGCGCAAGACCTACGGCTCGCGGCGGCGCACGGTCACCGCACTGGACGGCGTCGACCTGGTGCTGCACCCCGGCGAGACGCTCGGCCTGGTCGGCGAGTCCGGCTCCGGGAAGTCAACCCTGGCCCGCGCGCTGGTCCAGGTGCACGCCCCGAGCGGCGGCGGGATCCGCTTCCGGGGAGAGGAGTTCGGACGCGGCGGCGAGCGGGCCGCGCGCCGCGAGGTGCAGCTGGTCTTCCAGGACCCGTACGCCTCGCTCAACCCCCGGATGACCGCCGGGCAGATCATCGCCGAACCGCTGATCGCCCACGGCCTGGGCGACCGGCCCGCGCGCGCCCGGCGGGTCGCCGAACTGCTGGAGCAGGTCGGCCTCGACCCCGACAGCGCCGACCGGCACCCGCGCGCCTTCTCCGGCGGACAGCGCCAACGCATCGGCATCGCCCGGGCGCTGGCACCCGAGCCGAGCGTGCTGATCTGCGACGAGCCGGTCTCCGCGCTGGACGTCTCGGTCCAGGCCCAGGTCCTCGACCTGCTCGCCCGCCTCCAGCGCGAACTCGGCCTCGCCCTGCTGTTCATCGCCCACGACCTCGCGGTGGTCCGCCAGGTGAGCCACCGGATCGCCGTGCTGCACCACGGCCGGATCGTCGAGACCGGACCGGCCGACCGGGTCGTCACCGCACCCGAGCACCCCTACACCAAGCAGCTGTTGGCCGCCGTCCCGCGCCTGGAAGCCCCGGGCCCGGACGCCACGGAACCGGACAGCCCGCGCCCGGACGCCCCGAGCCGGGACGCCCGGCCCGCCGTCCTCACCACCCGGAGCACCGCATGACCGACACCCCCGGCACCCCCGCCGCCGCCCCCGGCGCGGCGCCGTACCGCGACCCGTACGCCGGCTTCCCCGGCACCGTCGGCCGCACCTTCCGCGAGTCCACGCCCGCCTGGCCGCAGCGGGTCCGCCCGCGCGAGGGCGCGCCCAACGTCGTCGTCGTCCTGGTCGACGACCTCGGCTACAGCGACATCGGCCCGTTCGGCGCCGAGATCCCCACCCCGGCCCTGGACGGCCTCGCCGAGCGCGGCGTCAAACTCGCCAACTACCACACCATGCCGCTCTGCTCCCCCGCCCGGGCCGCCCTGCTCACCGGCCTCAACCCGCACCGGGTCGGCTACTCCTTCGTCGCCAACGCCGACCCCGGATTCCCCGGCTACGGCATGGAGATCGCCGACGACATCCCCACCCTCGCCGAGCTGCTGCACGACGCCGGCTACGCCACCTACGCCGTCGGCAAGTGGCACCTCACCCGCGACTCCGCCTCCAACGCCGCCGACGACCGCGCCAACTGGCCGCTGCAGAAGGGCTTCGACCAGTACTACGGCGTCCTCGAAGGCCTCACCAGCCTCTTCCACCCGCACCAGCTCGTGCGCGACAACAGCCCGCTGGACCTCGACGAACTCCCCGACGGCTACTACTACACCGACGACATCACCGACCGCGCCATCGACATGGTGAAGGCGCTGCGCGCCCACGACACCGACAAGCCGTTCTTCCTCTACCTCGCCCACAACGCCGTGCACGGCCCGTTGCAGGCCAAGCCCGAGGACCTCGCCCGGCACAAGGGCCGCTACGACGGCGGCTGGGACGAGCTGCGGGCCGCCCGGTTCGCCCGCCAGCTCGCCGCCGGCCACTTCCCGCCCGGCACCGGACTCCCGGACCGCAACGCCGAATCCGGCCACGAGGTCGGCCCCTGGAGCGAACTCGACCCCGCCCGGCGGCAGCTCTACGCCCGCTACATGGAGGTCTACGCCGCCATGGTCGACAACGTCGACCAGAACCTCGGCCGGCTGCTCGGCACCCTCGAAGCGCTCGGCGAACTCGACAACACCATCGTGGTGTTCACCTCCGACAACGGCGGCACCGGCGAGGGCGGCGCCGAGGGCACCCGCAGCTACTTCAGCCGCTTCGTCCACCACCCCGGCCTCCCCGAGGACTGGAACCCCGACGTCGAGCGGGAGACCGAGCTGATCGGCGGCCCGCGCTCGCTGGTCCACTACCCGCGCGGCTGGGGCATGGCCTCCAACACCCCGTTCCGCCTCTACAAGGGCCAGACCCACGCGGGCGGCGTGCGCGTCCCCTTCGTGCTCTCCTGGCCCGCCGGCCTCCCGCGCGCCGAGGGCGACCCCGGCGTGCGCACCCAGTACCAGTACGTCACCGACCTGCTGCCCACCCTGCTCGACCTCGCCGGCGTGGAGCGGCCCGGGCGGCGGCGCGGACAGGCCGTGCAGTCACTGGACGGCTTCACCTTCGCCTCCGTGCTGCGCGACCCGGACGCCGGCTCCACCCACCCCGAGCAGTACTGCGAGATGACCGGCAACCGCAGCTACTACCGCGACGGCTGGAAGCTCGTCACCCTGCACCGCCCCGGCACCCCGTACGACGACGGCGAGTGGGCGCTGTACGACCTGCGCACCGACCCCACCGAGATCCACGACCTCGCCGCCGAGCACCCCGGCGTGGTCAAGGAGCTGTCCGCCGCCTGGGAGGCCGCCGCCTGGCGCAACGGCGTCTTCCCGCTCAGCGACGGCGGCGGAGCCCTCGCCCGCCGCCACCCCGACGAGGCCGGGCTGCGCCGCCCGCTGCGGCTGCTCGCCGGCACGCCGGAGCTGGAGCGCTACCGCTCGTCGCGGCTGATCTCCTTCCGCTCCTTCGCCATCGAGGTCGAACTCGCCGAGCACGGCGCCGAGGACGCGGGCGTGCTGGTCTCGCACGGCGACCAGGGCGGCGGCTACGGCCTCTACGTCGAGGACGGCCGGCTGCACCTCGCCTACAACCAGTACGGCGAACTGTTCGAGGCCGACGCCGGCCCGCTCACCCCCGGCGCCCACCTGGTCACCGTCGAGGCGACCGCCGTGGCCGGCCTGCGCTGGGAGTTCCGCGTCCTGGTCGACGGCGAGGAGACCGGTCGGCTCGGCCCGGTCCACCAGCTCATCGGCATGGCCCCGTTCCAGGGCATCAGCGTGGGCGTCGACCGCAGGTCCCCGGTCTCCTGGCCGGTGTACGAGCGCCACCGCGCGTTCCGCTACAGCGGCGGGCTGCGCGCCGTCACCTACCTGCCCGGCGACCCCGCGCCCGACGACCCCGCCGTCGTCGCCCGCGCGCTGCGGGAGGCCGCCGCCGCCTTCGAGTAGGCGTTCGGACCGGGGATCGTCCAACCAGGGGATCATCCGTCAGATCATCACGCTATCCTCCGGATGTCTCGTGTCATCCGTCGTCCGTCCTGTCCGGGGGAACAGTGATCAACGAACTCCTGCCCGAATCCGTCGTGGTCGAGACCGCCTACTCCGACCCGCCCGAGGCCCGCCTGGAGCCCGAGGAGGAGGCGGTCATCACCCGCGCCGTCGAATCCCGCCGCCGCGAGTTCACCACCGTCCGGTACTGCGCCCGCCGCGCCCTCACCCGACTCGGCGTCCCGTACCGGCCGCTGCTCCCCGGCCTGCGCGGCGCCCCGGGCTGGCCGGAGGGCGTCGTCGGCTCGCTCACCCACTGCGCCGGCTTCCGCGCCGCCGCCGTGGCCCCGGCCGACACGGTCCTCTCCCTCGGCATCGACGCCGAACCCGCCCTCCCCCTGCCCGACGACGTCCTCGACACCATCGCCCTCCCGGCCGAGCAGCGGCGCAGCGCGGCCCTCGACGCCGAGCAGCCCGGCATCCCCTGGGACCGCATCCTGTTCAGCGCCAAGGAGTCCGTCTACAAGACCTGGTTCCCGCTCACCCACCGCTTCCTCGACTTCTCCGAGGCCGACCTGACCCTCCGCACCGACGGCACCTTCACCGCCACCATCCTCGTTCCCTCCCCCCTACCCACCCTCGAAGGCCGGTGGCGCGTCCACGACGGCCACCTCGCCACCGCCATCACCGTCCTGCGGTAGACAGGCGGAGGCATCGGTGCGGGACGGCTTCTCCGACGGGTTCTTCACCCGGCTCGCGCACGACACGCATCCGGTGGACCTGATGTGCCGCTACCTGCTGCACGGCTCGGTCGAACGGATCCCCGGCCTGGCGGCCGACCGGGAGACGCTGTCGTTCGAGCACCTGAGCCGCCGTGTCCGCCCGGAGCACCGCTCCCGCCACGACGACGCCGACACCTTCTCGGTCCACATCAGGAGGAGGGTCGGCGGGCGGCTCCACGGCGTGGAGTTCCGTCTCCACTTCGTCGCCGGCGAGCCGTCCGCCGACGCGGTGATTCCGTTCGGCACCCCGGTCGGCCTGCCCCGGTTCCTGCACCACCTCCGCGGGCACCACGGCCCGGCGGGGGCTCCGGGCGACTGGGACTTCGACGTGTACACCGACGTCCTCGACCTCCGCGAGAGCGTCGTGCTGTTCGGCAACCGGCGCGAGGTCTGGTTCCAGATCGACCGGGGCCGATTGGTGGTCGGCCGCCTGCACGGCAACCGGTTCGGGGCGAGGGCCCGGCTGCACGCGGGAGGGGTGATGTTCCCCGACCGCCTCGCCGCCGTCGACGGCGGCACGGCCGAGGCGCGGGCGTACCGGCGGTACGTGGCCAGGCTGCGCGATCCCCTCCCGCTGCGGACGGGACGGCCGGCCCGCCCCGGGTCCGGGCCCCGGCGGTGAGCCGGGGAAACCGGTTGCGGGCGCGGCCCGGCGCCTGGGACCGTGCGAACCCCGCTACTGCGACGAGGCCTGGATGACGATCTACTTCTACGGCGCGGACGAAGTCCCCTACGGCTGCTTCTCCAACTTCTCCGCGCACGACCTGGAACTCGACGGGCACCTGTGGCCGACCTCGGAACACTACTTCCAGGCCCAGAAGTTCGCCGGCACCCGCCACGCCGACCTCATCCGCCGGGCCGGCACACCGCTGCGCGCCGCCGAACTGGGCCGCGATCCGTCCAGGCCGCTGCGACGGGACTGGGAACGCGTCAAGGACGACGTCATGCGCCGCGCCGTGGCCGCCAAGTTCCGGGCGCACGCGGACATCCGCGGCATCCTGCTGTCCACCGCCGACGAGGAGATCGTCGAGGACACCGGCACCGACCACTACTGGGGCCGCGGCAGGACCGGGACGGGCAGGAACATGCTCGGCCGGATCCTGATGCGCACCCGCAGCCGGCTCCGCGCCGAGGCACGGGAGCACTCCGCCTGAGACCCCTCAGACCCACCCGTGGCGGCGGGCCCGCCGGAGGGCGGCCGACGGGTGGGTGGCACCGAGCCGGGCGGTGGCGGAGGCGAGGTGGCGCCGGACGTCCTCCGCCGGGAGGGGGACGGGGGCACCGGCGGCGGTGAGGTCGAGGACGTCGAGTTCCTCGGCGGTCAGGACGGTGGTGTCAGGAGCCAGGGTGTCCGGGTGGATGTAGCGGCGGCCGTTGTGGACGGCGCGGACGGCGCGGGCGAGGTCGGCCGCGGAGACGCTGCGGGGCAGGAAGGCCCCGGCGCCGGCGCGCAGGGCGCGGCGGAGGTCGCCCGGGCGGTCGTGGGTCGTCATGATCACGGTCGGGCAGGCCGGCAGCGGTGAGCCGTCGAGGCCGGGCGAGCGCAGCGCGAGCACGGCGACGTCGGGGCGGCGGTGCGCGGCCAGGGCCAGCGCGGCCGGGGCGGAGCCGGCCTCGGCGACGACGGTCAGGCCCTCCTCCAGGGCCAGCAGGGCGGCCAGGGCGGCCCGGCGGACGGGTTCGTCGTCGGCCAGCAGGAGGCGGAGGGCGGGGAGGCGCTCGGTCATGCGGTCCAGCCTGCCGGCGGCGCCGGGGTGACAGAAGTGCGAGCGCTCACCGAGGGTGATGAGATTCCTCAGCGGCGACCCCTGCGGAATGTCATGGCGGCCGGTCGCGTACTGCGCGGCCACGGAGGGAAGCCGACACGGGTCGGGGCAGAGGTGGGGCCGGGGGCTCATGCTCCCGGGACAACGGCGGGGAGAAGGTGGGGACAGGCCTCCGGAGACCGAAGCGGGGCCAAAACGACTACGGAGCGTAACAATGAGTAGTGAAACCGTGAGCGGCTCGCCCGATCTGGTCGTCACCGTGCACTTCTGGGAACCCGGTGGGGTGCTCGGCCGGCGGCTGGCGTACGGCTTCATGACCAGTGCGGCGACCGTACTGGTCCCGGACCCGCCCGAGGAGCTGTCCAGCCCCTGGCAGCGCTACCTCGTACGGATCTCCCCGGCGCCCGGATCCGATGACACCGCCGACACGATCCTGGCCGGGGGCATCGGCCTGGCGGCGGTCGACGGAGCGGGGATCCGCACGGCAGGGGCGGTGCTGACCCTGGTCCGACCGACGCGGTTCGAGGTCCCCGCCGTGTTCTCCACGCCGGCCGGGATCGCCGCACTGCTGATCCGCCATCACGGAGACCTGTGGGCGGCCTACGCCGAACTCGGCCTGCGGGTGGTGCGTCCGAAGCGGAAGGAGCCCGGCGCGCCGGACACCTGGTGGCTCGGCCCCGCGACCGCCGCCTTCGTCCACTCCGACGTCAAGGCGTTCGGCTGGGGCATCTGCTGTTCCAGCCCCATGTGCAGGGACGCGGAGTGGAAGAACGAGTACCCCTCCGATGCAGCGGCCTGACCGGACCATGGAGCGACCGCGATGACCACCGCGACACTGCGGGACCTGTCCCAAGACGCCCGGGGCGAAACGAACGGACGGCCCATCGGCTGGCAGGACGTCGCACTGGCGCTCGCGGCCGTCATCCCCGAGCTGTTCTACTTCGGCAGCGCGATCGGTCCCGGGACGCCCGGGGACCAGCTCCTGTGGATGGCCCTGCTCGCCCTGGGCGAGGCCGCCGCGCTGGTGCTGCGACGGCTCCGGCCGGTGGCGGTCTTCGCCGCCGTGTGGGTGATCTCCGCCCTCTCCAGCGCGCTCTCGTTGGCCGGTTCCCTCGACTACGTGCCGTGCTTCGGCCTGATGATCGCCCTCTACACCATCGCCGCACAGTGCAGACGTCCCGTCGCGCTGACGGCCCTGGCGCTCACCTTCGTCCCCCTGGGGCTGGCGCTCGCCTACAGCATCGTGACGCGCGCGAGTTCCGTCGCCGTCGCCGTGCTGGTCGCCAACCTCGCCTTCTACATCCCGGTGACGCTGGTGGTCTGGGGCTTCGCCCGGATCAGCCGGGCCGCCGACGAGGCCGCCGAGCGCCACCGGCAGGAGGTCGCCGAGGCACGTATGCGGGTCACCCAGGAGCGGGTGCGGATCGCGCGGGAGCTGCACGACATCGTCGCCAACGCGGTGGCCGTCATGGTGATGCGGGCCGAGACGGCGAAGGTCACGGCCTTCGAGGACCCGGCGCGTGCCGAGGCGTTCGGGCACATCGAGACGCTGGGGCGGTCGACGATGGCCGAGCTCCGGCACATGCTGCGACTGCTGCGCAGCTCGGAGGCGGCGGTCGAGGAGGGGTACACCCACGGGCTGGGCGATCTGGACCGACTGCTGGCGGACGTCCGCGAGGCCGGTGTGCTGATCTCCCTCGAAGTGCGGGGCACACCGCTGCGGATCGACGACAGCGTGGGCCAGACCGCCTACCGCCTCATCCAGGAGGCCGCCACCAACATCACCAAGCACGCCGGCCCCGGCACCCGGGCCGTGGTGCGGCTCACCTGGGACCGGTCGCTGCTCATCGAGGTGGTGGACGACGGTGCCGGGCGCCCGCCGGACGGACGCCGAGAGCTGTCCACCGGGCACGGGCTGGTCGGGCTGCGCGAGCGGGTGGCGCTGTACGGCGGGCTGCTGAGCGCGGCCCCGTACGGCCCCGGGTTCCGGGTGGCGGCGGCACTGCCGGTGTCCACGGCGATCGGGGCCGCGCCGGGCGGCGGCGCGCCGGCCGAGATCAGCGGAATGCGTCGGAAAGGCGGATGAAGGTGCGGCCCGCGGCCAGCAGGGCGGGGAGGGCGGCGGCGACGCCGCGGGCCGTGCCGGAGGCGGGCCGGTTCATGTGGGCGATGACGATGCCGCCCGGCTCGGCGCCGGCCAGTTCCCGCTGAACCTGGGCGGCGGGGAGGGTGGCGCCGCCGTCGGCGTTGGTGCTGAACCCGGCGATCCGCTGGCCGAGGTCGGCGGCGATCCGGGTGGCGACGTCGTCGTAGTGGGCGGTGCCCGAGCGGAAGAAGCGCGGCGGGTGGCCGAGGAGGGCGGTGAGCTTCGCCAGGTTGCCGGCGATCTCGTCGTGGACCCCGGCGGGGTCGCGGGTGCCGGCGATGCCGTAGGCGGAGCGGCCGACGACGGAGAGGGGGCGGTGGGCGGTGCCGTGGTTGGCGATCTCGAACAGGGGGTCGGCGGCGAGGTCGTCGAAGACGGCGGGGTTGGCGTCGATCCAGCGGGCGTTGAGGAAGAGGGTGGCGGGGACGCCGTGGGCGCGGAGGGTGTCGACGAGGGCGGCGTCGTAACCGGAGCCGCCGGAGCCGCCGCAGGCGTCGAAGGTGAGGGCGATGGCGGGGGCGGCGGCCTCGGGGAGGGTGCCGAGCACGCCGGGGACGTCGAGGCCCCAGGCGGTGGGGGCGGCGTCGGCGTAGCGGGCGGCGACGGCCGCGCGGGCGGGGAGGGCGGTGTCGGGCACGGCGGCCGGGGTGCCGGGAGTGGTCGGGGTGGCTGAAGGCGTGGGGGCGGGGGTGGGCGTGGGGGTGGGTGAAGGCGTCGGGGTCGGGGTCGGCGTGGGCGTCGGGGTCGGGGTCGGCGTGGGAGTCGGGGTCGGGGTCGGGGTCGGACCGGCTGTGCCCGGCGGCGCGGCGGTCGGCGGGCGGGCGGCCGGTCCGGGCGCGCAGCCCGCCAGGGCGGTGCCGGCCGCCGCCGCGAGAAGGGCCCGCCGACTGAGTGCCATGAAAGCTCCGAACCTGTCCGACCGTCAGGGACCACCGATCCACGCCCCTCCATTCAGGGCCGCGGTGCCCGCCCGCGCAAGCGGGAGCGGCCTTCACGGGGCCGCCGCACAGCCGTGGGGCCCGGCTCACCGGGGGTTCATCGGGAAGGGTACGAGACTCCGCTGACATCCCGACATCCCGGCGAGAGCGGAGGCTTCCGATGACGGAGCACGGGCAGGACGACAAGGCGTTGCTGGGCCGGCGCGGGTTACTGGCGGCCGGCGCCCTCGGCGCGGTGGCGGCGGCCACGACGACGGCGGGCGTCGCACGGGCGGCGGACGGGGCCGCCGGGGCCGAACGGACGATCACCCTGACCGGCAAGCTGCCGACCGGTGCGCCCGACTTCGTGTACCTCCCCTTCGACGTCCCGGCCGGCATCCGCGAGGTCGCCGTCTCCTACCGGTACGACAAGCCGCCCGTGCCGCCCGGAACCCCCGGCAACTCCTGCGACATCGGGCTCTTCGACGAGCGCGGCACCGAGCTCGGCGGGCGCGGCTTCCGCGGCTGGTCGGGCGGCTTCCGGACGGAGTTCGCGGTGAGCCGGGAGCAGGCCACGCCCGGCTACCTGCCCGGCCCCGTCCGCCCGGGCCGGTGGCACGTGGTGCTGGGCCCGTACCAGGTCGCGCCGCAGGGCCTGGAGTACCGGGTCGACGTGACGCTGCGCTCCGGTGCGCCGGGCGGCGAGTTCACCCCCGCCCACCCGCCGGAGCGCGCCCGGGGGCGCGGGCGGGCCTGGTACCGGGGCGACTGCCACCTGCACACCGTGCACTCCGACGGGCGCCGCCAACCCGCCGAAGTGGCCGCCGGCGCGCGGGAGGCGAAGCTGGACTTCATCGTGTCGACCGAGCACAACACCACCTCCGCGCACGGCATCTGGGGCCCGCTGGCCGGCCCGGACCTGCTGATCGTGCTCGGCGAGGAGGTGACCACCCGCAACGGCCACTGGCTGGCGCTGGGGCTGCGGCCGGGCCAGTTCGTCGACTGGCGCTACCGCTCGCGCGACGAGGCCTTCCCCCGGTTCGCCCGCCAGGTGCGGCGGCAGGGCGGGCTGGTGGTGCCGGCGCACCCGTACTGCCCGTACGTCGGCTGCCAGTGGAAGTTCGGCTACCAGGACGCGGACGCCGTGGAGGTGTGGAACGGCCCGTGGACGTACGACGACGAGTCGGCGGTCGACACCTGGGACGCCCAGCTGGCGGTGGCGCTGCGGGAGGGCCGGTCCTGGCTGCCCGCGATCGGCAACAGCGACGCGCACAGCGTCCCGCAGGTGATCGGCTCGCCGCACACCGTCGTGTTCGCCGAGGACCTCGACCGGGACTCCGTCCTGGACGGTCTGCGCGCCGGGCGCAGCTGGATCGCCGAGTCGGCGGCCGTGCAGCTGGACTTCACCGCGACCGGCGACGGTCGGCAGGCCGGGATCGGCGGCGAGCTGGCCGTGCCGGCGGACGCGCCGGTGGACGTCCGGCTCGACGTCTCCGGGGTGCCCGGCGGCACGGTGCGGTTCCTGACCGACGAGGGCCAGCTGCACCAGGAGTCGCTGCCGGCCGACGGCGCGGGCACGGTGGTGTGGCGGACCACGGCCTCGCTCGCCGCGTTCGTCCGGGCCGAGGTGCGGCACCCGAGGGCGGACGGGTCGCCGGGCCGGGGCAACTCGATGGGCCCGGAGCTGCCGTGGGGGCCGATGGCGGCGCTGACCAATCCGATCGTGCTGCGGGCGCGGAGGTAACGGGAAGGCGGCCGGGGAGCGGGGGGACGGCGAGGAGGCGGCGAGGAGACGGCGCGGGGGCGCGGGAGGTCCGGGGAGGGGAGGACTCCGGGGTGTGCGGTGGACTAGGTTGATCTCCGACAGCAGTCACTCGATATCTCGATATGACGAGACGGTCGGCTGTCCGTACGGCCGGGTGCGCCCCGGCCCGCTCCGGCCGTCCCGCCCCGGCTCCCCGTCCGTCCCCGGCCCGCGAAGGGATCAGCAGCTGTGAACCGTACGACCGTAGGTGGGCCGGAGCTCGGAGGCGGACGGGGGGCGGGCAGCGTGGTCGTCCTCTCCGACCCGGCCGCCGGCGCCGGGAGCGGCGCGGTCGCCCCACTGGTCGCGGACGCGCTCTTCCCGAGCGTCCACCTGCGCGCGGAGGACTTCCGGCGGGCGGTCCGGCAGGGGTACGTGGAGGCGGACCGGCCGGAGGCGCGGCGGCAGAACGTGACCGCGCTCGCGGCCACCGCGCAGGCGGCCTTCGCGTTCGCCTCGGGCGGGTACCAGGTGGTGGTGGAGGGCTCGGTCGCGCCGACGGCCCTGGACGCCTTCCGCCGGGAGAGCCGGACCACGGGAGCGGCGCTGCACTACGTGGTGCTCAACGGGGGCGCGGTGGCGGAGGCGGACGGCTCGGCGACCGACGACGCCGAGGTGACGGCCGACACGGTGCTGGCCGGACTGCGGCGGGGGGCGTACCTGCTGGGGTGGTGACCCCGCTCACGGGGTGTGGGCGGCCCGCCGGTCCGGGGTGACCGGGGGGCCGCCGCTGCGGCCGGGCGCCCCGGCGTCCGCGCTCCCACAAGAGCGGAGGCCGGGGCGGCCGGTGGGCCGGCGCCCGCACGGGGGGACGGGCGCCGGCGGCGGTGCCGCCACCCTGGTCTACGGGCGGCGGGGCGGGAACGGTTCACTGCGTTCCGCTTGCGGGCCTCCCGCGGGGCCGGCTGCCCCGGCGGGAGGCCGTCGGTGTCGGCGGGAGACCGCCGGCACCGTTGGAAGGCCGTCAGCCGGTCCAGGCCATGCCGTGCGCCACCAGGACCGGCCGCAGGGCGCGGACGGCGTAGAAGTTGCGGGACTTGACCGTGCCGACCGGTATCCCCAGCACCCGGGCCACCTCGGCCATCGACCGGCCCTTCATGTGCAACTCGACCAGCACGTCCCGGTGGTGGGGCTGGAGCTCGGCCATCGCCGCCGCCATGTCCCGGGCGACGAGCACCTCGTCGTACGGGTCGTGGCTGCCGGCGTGGTCCTCCGGCGACTCGTCGGCGACCTCCTGGGCGCGGGCGGTCTGCATCCGGTAGTGGTCGATGGCGATCCGGCGCGCCACCGTGAACAGCCACGGGCGGCTGTGCTCGGGCCCCCGGTGCATCGCCGCCGGGTTCTGCCAGGCCCGCAGCAGCGTCTCCTGGACGATGTCCTCGGCCTTGCCGCGGTCGCCGCTGGTCACCCGGAGCATCGCGCGCAGCAGGTAGCCGCCGTGCAGCCGGTACAGCTCGGCGAGGATGTCCTGGTTCAGGGTGGGCCGGGGGGCCGGCGGGGCGACGGGCCCCGGGGCTTCCTCGGTGGTCGTCCCGGCGTGGGCGGTAGCGTCGATGGCCACGGCTGTTGAGCCCCTTACAACGTTCGTCATTCGTCGGTGCCCCGGTCGGCGGTGTGGTCGGGACCGGGGTCGATCGCTGTCTCGTCGCGCGGGGGCAGGCCACGGCGGGCGGGCCGCTCTCCCGGGCGCTGCCACGCTTGCAGCCGCCGCCAACGGCGGACCAACGGCCGCCCAACGCGGGCGCGCCGGGGCGCGTTGGCGGGGCGTTGGGCGGCGTCGAGGGGGCGTCGGGGCGGCATCGAGGGGGCGTCGACCGGGGCGCGTCCGAGGACCGCCGCGGACCGGCCGGGGCCGCTACTCCGGGCGGCGGCGGCCCCGGTTCCGCCCGGCACGCACCGCAGCCGCGGCCAGGCCCACCAACGCCGCACCGCCCAGGCTGACCCCGGCGACCGCCGACGCCAGCCGCTGGGCCGAGCGGTCGGCGGGCGGCGGGACGACGACCGGCTCGGCGGCCGCCGGCGCGTCGGGGGCGGCAGCGGCGCCGGCGGCGGCCACCGCCGTCATCGGGTCAACGGTGCCCCAACCGACTGTCGGATCGGGCAACGCCGTGCCGGGCCGGTAGGCGGTCGCCCGCAGCCGGTCGGCGAGCTGCTCGGCGGTCAGCTCCGGCGACCGGCCGAGCACCAGGGCCGCCGCCCCGGCCACCAGCGCGGCGGCGTAGCTCGGACCCGAGGCGGTGAAGGCGCCGCCGCCGAGACCGACGGCCAACAGCCCCACGCCGGGCGCCGTCAGATCCACCCGCGAGGCCCGCCCGCCCGGAGCGGCAGGGGCGGCCGGAGCGGCGGACGCCGAGCCGCCCGCCGAAGAGCCGTCCGCCGAGAGCGCGGCCACCGCGAGCACGCCGGGGTACGCGGCCGGATACACCGGGACGGCCACCGACTGGCCGTCCGGGCCCGTCGGCGCGACCAGCAGCATGCCCTTGGCGGCGGCGTAGCCGACCGCCTCGGCCAGCGCCGGCGCCGCCTCCGCGATCGGCGTCGCGACCACGGCGACCCGGGCACCGCCGTCCGCCGCCGCGCGGATGCCCTTGGCGAGCAGGTCGGCGTTGGTGCTCCCGGCGTCGTCGGTGACGGCCACCGACAGCACCTTCGCACCGGGCGCCAGGCCGGAAGGCCCGCCGTCGGCCGTCCGTCGGCCGGCGATCAGGCCGGCGAGGACGGTGCCGTGCCCGACGCAGTCCCGTCCGGCGTCGCCCTCCCCGTGGAAACGCGGCCCGAGGGCGAGACGTCCCGCCAGCATCCCGGTCCCCGCCCCGGCCGAGGCATCCACCCCGGACCCGATCACCGCCACCGTCACCCCCTCCCCCCGGCTCAACGGCCACACCGCCTCCGGCCGCAGATACGTCTGCGCCCACCCGGCCCGCTCCGCCACCCGCCCCGACGGCTTCCGGCACCCGCTCTGCCGCACGTCCGGCAAGGTCTGCGCCATCACCGGCACCTCCCCCGCCGCCCCCGGGGTCTGCCCGGGCGTCGCCATCGGCACCGCCGTCGACGCGGCAAGAGGAACCCCCGAGGAAGCCCCCCGCCCCGGCGCGACAGCGGAAAGACCCCCCGCTGCCGACTGGACGGACGACAACCCCAGGGCAACCGGCGCAACGGACTTCGGGGAACTGAACGGCCCGGTGGCGGGCAGAGCCTCGGCGGCAGGCGCAGCGAACTGCCGGAAGCCGGACGACACACCAGAAGACAGCACGACCCCCGACACACCCACCCCGGCGGGCGGCGCAGCGGGCCGCCGGGGGCTGAACGGCACGGTGGCGGGCACAGCCCCCGCCGCCGACGGTGCAGCCTCGGCGGCAGGCGCAGCGGACTGCCGGGGCCCGGACGACACACCAGCAGGCGGAGCCCCCGCCCCCGCCACAACCGACGACAACCCCACGGCAGCCCCCGGCGCACCCACCCCGGCGGGCGGCTCCGCCACCGCCGCCGAGGCGGCCCCAGCGGCCGGAGCAGCGGGCTGAACGGGGCCGAACGACACACCGAAAGGAAGGACCCCCGCGCCCAATGCTGCGACCGACGGTGGCACAGCCCCAGCGGCAGGCGCAGCGGACTGCCGGGGCCCGGACGGCACACCAGCAGGCGTAACCCCCACCGCCGACCCGAAATCAGCCGACACAGCAGGTAGCTCCGCCGCCGACGACGCAGCAGGCTGCCGGATCCCAGACGACACGCCAGCGGGCGAAACCTCCGCCCCCGCCACAGTCGTCCCCAACTCCACAACAGCCCCCGGCGCACCCACCCCGGCGGGCGGCTCCGCCACCGCCGCCGACGCGGCCCCAGCGGCCGGAGCATCGGGCTGGAGAGGGCCGAACGACACACCAGCAGGCAGAGCCCTCACCGCCGACGCGGCAGGCGACTTCGCCGCCACCGGCGGCATAGCCC
>NZ_JBHVER010000143.1:0-21524 GCF_042802195.1 Kitasatospora sp. NPDC057500
CCTAAAAGGCGCACCCGGCCCGGCGCACCGGGACGCGTCAGCCGCGTCCGCCCGCTCCGGCCGCTCCGCCGCGGTCGCAGATCTCGCTGAACAGGCGCTGCCAGGAGTCGGCCACCACGTCCAGGTCGCAGTGGGCCAGCGCGTGGGCGCGGGCGGCGGCGCCGAGGCCGGTGCGGTCGCCGGCCAGCACCTTGGCCAGCGCCTCGGCGAGGGCGGGCGGGTCGCCGGGGGCGACCAGCGCGCCGGTGGTGCCGTCCCGGACCACCGAGCTGACCCAGCCGACGTCGGTGGCGACGGCCGGCAGGCCCGCCATCGCGGCCTCGATCAGCACCCCGGGCACACCCTCGCTGTCGCTGGTGAGCAGCACGGCGTCGGCGGCCCGGTAGAGCGGGGCCGGGTCGGCGAGGGTGCCCAGGAAGTGGGCCCGGGCGGCGGCCGGATGTCGCTCCAGGGCGGAGCGTTGCGGGCCGTCGCCGGCCACGGCGAGGCGCACGTCGGGGAGCCGGTCGAGGGCGTCGAGGGCGAGGTCGAGGCGCTTCTCGGGGGCGATCGCGCCGAGCCAGGCGACCAGCAGGCCTTCCGGCGGCAGGCCCAGGGCCTGGCGGGCGGCGCGCCGGTCGGCCTCGCCGTCGGCGGGCGGGTAGCGGTCGGCGGCGCGGGCGTTGGGGATGGTGCGGACGTTGGCGGCGGGCAGCCGGAAGCGTTCGACCAGCAGGTCCCGGGCCCCGTCGGCGAGGGCGGTGACGGCGGCGGCGCGGTGCAGCAGGAATCCGGTGCGCAGCCGGCGGACCGGGCCGGGCGTCCAGTGCCGGGGGTCGCCGATGGAGACGTAGACGAACGGGGTGCGGGTGCCGGCGAGGGCGAGGGCGCAGGCGGGGAGGGTGGAGGACCCGTGGGCGACGACGAGGTCGGCGGTGCGGGCGGCGGTGCGCAGGGCGCCGAGGGTGCGGGGGTGGAGCCGGCCGGGGCCGAGCACGGGGGTGGCGAGGGTGTCCGGGGCGTCCGGGTGGGCGTCCGGGTGCGGGGCGAGGGCGCGCAGCGCGGAGGCCTGGCCCCGGCGGCGCAGTTCGCGGTGGAGGTCGCGGGCGAGGCCCTGCGCGCCCCGGCGGCGTGGATCGGTGATGAGGTGGAGGATGCGGGGGCGGGTTCCGGCCGTCCTGACCGGTGTCGCTTCAGGCATGGGACAGACCTTGGCACAGCGTCCGGCCTGGGACGACCCCTTCGCGCAACCCGGCGGTGGTCCGTGCGCCAGCGCGGGTACTCCCGAAGAGCGCCGGGAGCGCGCCGTCGTACGCCCCTCGGGGGGTCCGCGCGCCCCGATCAGCGCTGTCGTCCGCCCCCTGACGGTTCGGCAGCGGCCCTCCGGCGGCGCCCCCGGTGTGACCGAATCGCTGGCGGGCGCCGGTCGCGACCTGCGATGCTGAGCGGCAGTCAGGGCGCGGCCCGGCACGGGAGACCGGGCACGCCCAGGAGGGCGGGGGTTGGCCTGTGCATGTGCTCTATGTGATCGACAGCGTGAGCCGGGTCGGCGGGGCCGAGCAGGGCCTGGTGGCGATGGCCCCCCAGCTGGTGCGCGCCGGGGTGAAGCTCGACGTCGCCTACCTCAAGGACTCCCCCGGCGGCTTCCAGCCCGAGCTCACCGCGGCCGGGGCCGATGTGTTCGGGGTCGGCCGCCCCACCCGGGGACGCACCGTCGCCGCCCTGCACCGGCTGGTCCGCGAGCGCCGCCCGGACCTGGTGCACACCACGCTCTACGAGTCCGACGTGCTCGGCCGGGCGGCGGCGCTGGCGGCCCGCACCCCGGTGGTGACCAGCCTGGTCAACGCCTCCTACGGGCCGGAGCACCGCAACGCGCGCGGGCTGAGCCCGTGGAAGGTGCGGGCCGCGCAGACGGTGGACGCGGCGACCGCGCAGGGCACCCGGCGCTTCCACGCGCTGACCCGCTACGTGGCCGGGGCGATGGCGCGCCGGCTGCGGGTGCCCTCGCAGCGGATCGACGTGGTGCCGCGCGGGCGCGACCCGGAGCGCCTCGGCACCGTGACGCCGGACCGGCGGGCCGCCGTGCGCAACGCCCTGGAGCTGTCGCCGGACGTGCCGGTGGTGCTGGCGGCGGCCCGGCAGCAGTACCAGAAGGGCCTGGACGTGCTGTTGGAGGCCTGGCCGCAGGTGCTGCGGGCGGAGCCGGAGGCGGTGCTGCTGCTGGCCGGCAGCGAGGGCACCGAGACCGAGCGGCTGCGGGCGCTGGCCGATGCGAGCGGCGGGGTGCGCTTCCTCGGGCCTCGGGACGACGTGTTCGACCTGATGGCGGCCTCCGACGCGTTCGCCGTGCCGTCCCGCTGGGAGGGGCTGGGCAGCGCGGCGATGGAGGCGATGGGGGTCGGGGTGCCGCTGGTCGCCGCCGACGTGCCGGCGCTGCGCGAGACGGTCGGCTCGGAGGACTACGCGCGGCTGGTGACGCCGGAGCGGCCGGCCGCGCTGGCGGCGGCGCTGACCGACACCCTGGAGGACCGGGCCGCGGCGCGGGTGCGGGCGAAGGCGGCGCGGGCGCGGTTCCTGACCTCGTTCACGCTGCACCAGGTGTCGGCGCAGATGGTGGAGTTCTACGAGCGCTCGCTGCGGCTGCGGGCGGTCTGAGCGCGCCCGCCGGGCGGTGCCCGGGCCGGTGCCGGGCGGTGCCCGAACGGACCGGGCGGTGCCGTTCTGTCCGGATCCCGGCGGTGCGGGCCCGGTCGTCCGGGATCTCCCGGACGAGTATCGCCAAAGCGGTTGCGCCGCACGTCGGGGCTCGGGAAGCATCGCAAGGGGGACCGGCGGGGGCGGCGGTCGGCCTGCGCCGCTCACGGCGCACCGCCGGGGCCGGGCCACGCCGTGGGGAGCGCGTCGTCGAGACGTCGGCCGCGAGTCGTCAGGGGGGCGGGTTGCGACACCAAACGAGGGATTCCACCGTGCCCGCGAGGGCCGGCCGGTCACGCCCGGGGGCGTGACACCCCAGCGGTACCCGGACCCGCCGCGCTCCCGCCCGGGGCGCGACGGGCGCTGACAGCACCACCGCACCACCAACGCGAGGGGATCCAACCGGTGGAACCGGCAAACCACTTCACCGTCCTGCGGCGCTACTGGCGGCTGCTCGCCGGCTGCACGCTCGCCGCGCTGGTCGTCGGCTGGCTGCTCACCCCGGCCGGCGCCACGGTGGACAACGCCAAATGGGAGTGCAAGGTCGCGATCACCCCGGTCGCCGGCGCGGGCGACACCGTCCGCGCCGACCAGGTGCTCTCCTACGCGCAGGGCGCGGACGTCGCGGCCGCCGCCGCCAAGGCCCTCGGCATCGCCGACACCGCCGAGGTGATCGCCCGCCGGACCGTCACCGCCGACAGCCCCCAGATGCTGACCATCGCCACCACCGGCCCGACCAGGCAGTCCTGCTCCGACCTCGCCACCGCCTACTCGTCCGCGATCATCAAGGGCTACAGCGACGAGTCGGCCCGCAGCGCCGCCGAGACGATCAAGAAGCTGCAGGCCCAGGCGGACGCCCAGCAGCAGCAACTCAACGAGATCCAGGCCCAGTTCAACCGCTCCTCGGCCGCCGACCAGCCCAAGCTGCAGCCCAAGCTGACCGCCGCCAACACCTCGCTGACCACCACCCTCACCACGATCAGCAAGCTCGCCAACAGCGCCCAGACCGACGCCATCCAGCAGTGGGGCAGCATCGACGCCCGCCAGGGCAGCGGCAACCTGCTCTCCTCCCCCAGCCGCGGCGTCCGGCTCGGCCTCGCGGTCGCGCTCGGCCTCGCGCTCGGCGTCGTCGCGGCACTGATGCTCAGCCGGATGGACACCAGGCTGCGCAGCCGCAACGCCGTCGAGGAGGCGTTCAACCTCCCGGTGATCGGCGAGGTTCCGCACCTGTCGCGCCGTCAGCGCCGGGTGCGCGAACCGCTGGTGCGCGCCCGCCCGTCCGACCCGGCCGCCGAGGCGTACCGCTCGCTGCGCTCGACCCTGCTGCTCACCGGCCCCGACTCGCTGGCCCGGCCGGCCGGCGGCGACGACCGGGACCCGGCGCGGACCGTCTCGCGCCGGCTCGCCGAGCCCGCGCCGGTGGTCCTGGTCGCCTCCGGCTCCAGCCGCGACGGGCGCACCATCACCATCGCCAACCTGGCCGCCGCGCTCGCCGAGACCGGCCGCGAAGTGCTCGTCCTGGACTGCGACTTCCGCCACCCGCAGCTGCACGCCCACCTCGGCGTCGGCGACGGGCCCGGTATGGCCGAACTGCTCAGCGGCGAACGGCTCGGCGAACTGGACGACCTGGTGCGCCCGACCAACGTGGCCGGCGTCTCGCTGATCACCGGCGGCAACACCACCGCCTACCCGGCGGCGCTGGTGCTGCGGGCCGGCGAGGTGCTGCGCCGGGCCCGGCGGCACGCGGACGTCATCCTGGTCGACACCTCGCCGCTGCTGCACGCCAACGACGCCTACGACCTGGTGCAGCACGCGGACGCCGTGCTGGTGACCGTGCGCAGCGGAAACGTCACTCCGGAACAGGCCGACCGGGTGGCCGAACTGCTCTCGCGCACCGGCGTCCCGGTGGCCGGGGTGGCACTGCTCGGCACCTACGGCCCGTCCGGCCGGCGGCGGCGCGCCCCGGCGGGCGGCATCGGGACGAACGGCACGAACGGGACGGCCGGCCGGAACGGGCCGCCGGCCGCCGCGCCGGCGCGCCCGGCCGGGCCTGCGGCGGAGCGGGGCGCCGAACGCCCGGGCGAGCTCGGCGGCGGACGCACCACGCCCAGCTGGGCGCGGCGCCCGCCCGAGGACGACGGCGGCGGGCCCGGCGAACCGGCCCTGCTGCGCGAGGCGGAGGAGCGGTGAGCGGGTCCCCCACCGAGGCGGCCGGCGCCCCCGTCCGGGTGCTCTGGCTGGCCAAGGGCCTCGGCCGCGGCGGCGCCGAGCAGCTTCTCCTCAACTGCGCCCGCCACGCGGACCGTTCGCGCTACCGGATCGAGGTCGCCTACGTACTGCCGTGGAAGGACGCGCTCGCCCCCGCGCTCACCGAGGCCGGGGTGGCCGTGCACTGCCTGGGCGGCGCCCCGGGCACCCCGGGGCGCGCCGACCCGCGCTGGCCGCTGCGGCTGCGCGCGCTGCTCGCCGCCCGCCGCTACGGCCTGGTGCACACCCACATGCCCGTCCCGGCCGCCGCCACCCGGCTGCTCGCCCCCACCCTCGCGGGGGCCGCACCGCGGCTGGTGCACACCGAGCACAACGTCTGGGAGCGCTACCGCCCGGCCACCCGCTGGGCCAACGCGCTGACCTACCGGCGCAACGACGCGGTGATCGCCGTCTCGCACGCCGTCGCCCGGAGCATCCCGCCCGGCCGGCGCCGCCCCGGCGACTGGGTCACCGTGGTGCACCACGGCCCGGACCTGGCCGGCGCCCCCGGGGGTCCGGCCGCCCGGGCCGCCGCGCGCGCCGAACTCGGCCTGCCGGACGAGGCGTTCGTGGTCGGCACAGTCGGCAACCTCACCCCCAAGAAGGACCAGGCGACGCTGCTCGCCGCGCACGCCGCACTGCTGCGCACCCGCCCCGGCGCCCGGCTGCTGCTGGTCGGATCCGGTCCGCTGGACGCCCAACTGCGCGCCCGGGCCGCCGAACTGGGCGTCGCGGACAGCGTCGTCTTCGCCGGCTCGCGCGCCGACGTGCCCGAACTGCTGCCCGCCCTGGACGTGTTCACCCTGAGCTCGCGCCAGGAGGGCCTGCCGGTCGCACTGATGGAGGCGATGGCCAGCGGACTGCCCGCCGTGGTCACCCGGGTCGGCGGCATGCCCGAGGTGCTGGACGACGGCGGGCAGGGCTTCCTCGTCCCGCCCGGCGACCCGGCCGCGCTGGCCGGCGCGTTCGAGCGGCTGGCCGACGACCCGGACCTGCGCGCCCGGCTGTCCGCCGCCGCCCGGGAACGCGCCGAGCGCTTCGACGTGGCCGGCGCCCAACGCGCCGTCGAGGCGGTGTACGCGCGGGTCCTGCGGCACTGACCGCGCGCCCGCGCGGTGCGCCCCCCTGCGAGAACAGCGTTGCCCCGACGTTTCCCCGATAGCCCCCCGACCACCGATGGGAGAGCGAGTCCGGACGTGAGCGCCCCGCCCGCCCCCGCCGAGCTGACCTTCCGCCCGCTCGCCGAGTCCGACCTGCCCGCCGTGCTCGACCTGCTGACCGTCACCCTGGCGGGCGGCCCCACCGGCACCCGCACCGCCGACTTCTTCGCCTGGAAGCACCGCCGCAACCCCTTCGGCGCCAGCCCCGGCATGGTCGCCGAGACCCCGGACGGACGGCTCGCCGGCGTCCGGCTCTTCCTGCGCTGGCAGTGGCGCCGGGGCGGCGCGGACGGCGCGGACGGCGCCCAGGTGGACGCCGTCCGCCCGGTCGACACCGCCACCCACCCCGACTTCCAGGGCCGCGGCGTCTTCCGACGGCTCACCCTGGACCTGCTCGACGAGGTCGCCGACGAGGCCGCCCTGGTGTTCAACACGCCCAACGGCAACAGCCTGCCCGGCTACCGCAGGATGGGCTGGCAGGAGCTCGGCCGGGTGCCGATCTCGGTGCGCGCCGTCCGCCCGGCCGCCTTCGCCCGGGGCGTGCGCGCCGCCCTCGCCCGCCGCCCGGCCGGGCCCGCGCGCCCCGCCGGCGACGCCTGCCGACTGCCCACCGCCGCCGACTGGCTGGCCGCCCACACGGACGCCGGCGAGCACGGCCCGCTCGCCGAACTGCTGCGCGAACGCGCCGCCGCCGACGCCGCCGACCACCGGCTGGCCGTCCACCGCACCCCGGAGTTCCTGCGCTGGCGCTACGGCGACGCCCCCGGCCTGGACTACCGGGTGCTCACCGTCCACCGCGGCGACGAACTCACCGGCCTGGCCGTCGGCCGGCCCCGACGGCGCGGCCCGCTCGCCGAGTTCACCCTCGCCGACGTGATCGTGCGCCCCGGCGACCGGGGCAGCGCCGCCCGACTGCTGCGCGCCGCCGCCCGCGAGAGCGGCTGCGACCACGTCGCCACCCACCTCTCCCCCGGCACCGAGGCCGCCGACGCCGCCCTGCGCACCGGCTACCTGCCCGCCCCGCGCACCGGCATGACGCTCGCCGCCCGCACCCCCGCGGGACCCACCCCGCTCACCCCCGCCGACTGGCGGTTCAGCCTCGGCGACCTGGAGGTGTTCTGATGCCCGGGGCGCCCAGGGCCCCCGGGGTCCCCAAGGCGCCGGGGGTCCCCAAGGCGCCGGGGGTCCCCAAGGCGCCGGGGACCGCGGCGGCGGTGCTGAGCCGCGTCCCCTGGCCGTCCGCCGTCGCCGCCGCCCTGGTCACCGGCTACGTCACGCTCTTCGTGCTCGCCTCGGTGCACACCTCGTACGACACCTGGGGCGCGCTGCTGATCCTCCCGGCGCTGATGGCGATCGGCACCCCGATCCTGGCCCGGGTCGCCGCCGCCAACCCCGAACGGGACGTCTTCCGGCTGCTGCTGCTGGCGATGACCGCCAAGCTGCTCTGCGCCTTCCCCCGCTACCTGATGGCCTTCGTGCTGTACGGCGGCGCGGCCGACGCCAAGATGTACCACCAGAAGGGCGGCGACCTCGCCGCCTACCTCGACCAGGCCGACCTGCTCGGCGGCATCCACTACGACCTGGGCATGAAGGTCGCCGGCACCGGCTTCATCATCATCGTCACCGGCGTCGTCTACGCCGTCACCGGACCCTCGCTGATCGGCGGCTTCCTGGTCTTCTCCTGGCTGGGCTTCTGGGGGCTGCTGCTGTTCTGGCGGGCGCTGCAGATCGCCTTCCCCGAGGCGGACACCCGGAAGTACGCCAAGCTGGTCTTCTTCCTGCCCTCACTGCTGTTCTGGCCCTCCAGCATCGGCAAGGACGCCTGGATGATGTTCTGCCTGGGCCTGACCACCTACGGCACCGCGCGCCTGCTGGACCGCCGGTTCGGCGCCTTCGCCTGCATCGCGGCCGGCTCGCTGGGCACCGCGATGGTCCGCCCGCACGTCACCGCGCTGGCCGGGGCCGGCCTGATGGTCGCCTACGTGCTGCGCCGCCGTCCGCAGCAGGTCAGCGCGCTGGGGCCGCTGCGCACCATCCTGACCGCGGTCGTGCTGGGCGCGATGGCGGTGCTGATGCTCCAGCAGGTCTCCACCTTCTTCGGCACCGACGGGACCGGCGGCGACGCCGTCAACCAGGTGCTCTCGGAGACGTCCAGACGCACCAGCCAGGGCAACTCGATGATCAACCCGACCGCGCCCGACGACGCCTCGCCCGAGTTCAGCCTCAACCCGGCGGGCCTGCCGGTCGCGGTGGTCAGCGTGCTGTTCCGCCCGTTCCCGTTCGAGGCCTCGAACATCCAGAACCTCATCCAGTCGGTGGAGTGCTTCGCGCTGCTGGTGATGTTCGTCCGGGCCTGGCCGCGGCTGAGCCGGCTGCCCCGGTTGTTCGTGCAGCGCTCCTACGTGGCCTTCGCCGTGGTCTACACGCTGCTGTTCTGCTGGGCCTTCTCGACCATCAACAACATGGGCATCCTGTCCCGCGAACGGGTCCAGGTGCTGCCGCTCGCCCTGGTGCTGCTGGTCGTCCCGGCCGCCGCCGCGAGCCGCGGGACCGCCGCCACCCGCAGGCCGCCACCGGTCTGGCGGGTCGCGCCCGGGCAGTGGGGCGCGCGGCGGACGCGCCCGGCCCCGTCACCGCCACCGACCGCATCGCCACCGGCTGCCACCACACCGGTTGCCACCACACCGGCCGCGTCCGCACCGGCTGCCACCGCACCGGCCGCGTCACCGCCACCGGCCGCTCCACCACCGTCAACCGTGTCACCGTCACCGTCCCAGGGGGGATCGACCGCGCCATGACCACCGACACCACCGACACCCTTGCCCTGCCCGCCGCCCTCGGCGGCACGCCCGCCTTCCCCGACGGGCTGCCGCTCACCCGCGTCCAGGTGCCCGACCGCGCCGCGCTGCTGGAGCGGCTCGGCACCGTGCTCGACAGCGGACAGCTCACCAACGGCCGCACCGTCGCCGAACTGGAGGAGGCGTCGGCCGAACTCCTGGAGGTGCCGCACGTGGTGGCGGTCTCCAGCTGCACCACCGGACTGATGCTGGTCCTCCAGGCCGCCGGCGTCGACGACCGCCGCCCGGTGGTGATGCCCGGCTTCACCTTCTCCGCCACCGCGCACGCCGCGCACTGGGCCGGCGGCACCCCGCTGTTCGCCGAGGCCCGCGAGCAGGACATCACCCTCGACCCCGAGGACGCCGCCGCCAAACTGGCCGCCGCCGAGCGCCCGGCCGCGCTGATGGCCACCCACGTCTACGGCACGCCCTGCCAGGTCGAACGCCTCCAGGAGGTCGCCGACGCCGCCGGGGTTCCGCTGGTCTACGACTCCGCGCACGGCTTCGGCAGCCGCCGCAAGGACGTGCCGGTCGGCAACTTCGGCTACGCCGAGGTGTTCTCGATGAGCCCGACCAAGGTCGTGGTGGCCGGCGAGGGCGGCCTGGTCGCCACCCGCGACGCCGACCTCGCCCGCCGGCTGCGCATCGCCCGCGACTACGGCAACCCGGGCGACTACGACACGCTGTTCCCCGGCCTCAACGCGCGGATGAGCGAACTGCACGCCGCCCTCGGCCTCAACTGGCTGGCCGGCCTGCCCGAGCGGGTGGCCCACCGGACCGCGCTGGTCAAGGAGTTCGCCGCCGTCACCGCCGGACTGCCCGGCCTGCGGCTGGCCCTGCCGGAGGAGGGCGACACCTCCACCTTCAAGGACCTCACGCTCGTCCTGGACGCCGCCGCCTTCGGCCTCACCCCCCGCCAACTCGCCGACGCGCTGCGGGCGGAGGGCATCGACTCGCGCCGCTACTTCCACCCGCCGGTGCAGCGCCAGCGCGCCTACGCCCACCTCGGCCGGGCCGAGTCGCTGCCGCTCACCGACCGGCTCGCCGAATCGGTGCTCACCGTGCCGCTCTGGTCGCAGATGGACGCGGCCACCGTGCGGCGGATCGCGGACGCGGTGGTCCGGATCCAGCCGTACGCGGAGCGTCTGCGCGCCGCCTGACCCGGACGGGTCCGGGCGCGGGCCCCGTTACGCGGTTCGGGTGACGCCGGTTGGACCGCGGGCCCGCCCGGTCGGCAGGATGTCCGGCCGGGGCCCGCGGTCCCGACCCACCCTCCCCCGTACGTGTTTGGAGTTCCCGGTGCTCAAGGGATTCCGCAGCTTCCTGCTGCGTGGAAACGTGGTCGACCTGGCGGTCGGCATCGTGATCGGCGCGGCCTTCACGGCCGTGGTCACCGGGTTCGTCACGGCGTTCCTCACCCCGCTGGTCGGGGTGGCGACCGGCGCGGTCGGCGACTTCAGCCAGAAGACCTTCGACGTGGCCGGCACCCGGTTCCCGTACGGGGTCTTCGTCAACGCGCTGATCGGCTTCGTGCTGGTGGCCGCGGTGATCTACTTCGTCGTGGTGGTGCCGGTCGGCCGGCTCCAGGCGCGACTGGACGGCGACAAGCCGGCGCCGGCCGCCAAGGCGGACTGCCCGGAGTGCCTGAGCGCGATCCCGGCCGCGGCGGTGCGCTGCTCCTTCTGCACCACCGAGGTGGCCGGCCTGCCGGGCTTCCCCGCCCAGCGCGGCCCCGTCGAGCCTCCGGCCGAGCAGTCCGCCGCGCAGGGCGCCGAGCCCGCCGCCGGGCGGGCGGCCGACCGGTCCACCGAGGAGTCCGCCGACGCCGGCGAGAAGGCCGCCGCGGAGTCCGACGAGCCCCAGCCCGCTCCGGCGCGCTGAGAACGGTCCCGGCCACCACCTCGGCCGGGTCCCGCACCGGGCCCCATACCGGCCCTGACGGGGACTTTATTCCCCAAACATTCACGAGCCCCCGCCGCGCCCCCGGCGGGGGCTCGAATGCGCCGGTACGCGCCCCGCCCGCAGAAGTTTCTTCGACGGTCCCCGAACCGTCCACCGGCCCGTCACCGCACGGATCTTCGCCACCCCCGTCCGAGCGCCGTTCGAACCCCGCGACCCCACCTGACGGTGGCCGGAACTCGACGCCGGAATGTCCGTTCTTCCTACTTTCGAGACCTTTGTTCGAGCGAAGCTTGTGTAAACACTCGAACTGCTCGGCCTCCCAGTCTCCTCAGCAGCCGCGTTGTGGGCTTACCGTATGCCCCATGACCTCGCCCCGCTCCTACGACGGAGTCGGCTACCCCCCTCCGTCCTTCTCCTCCGGCACGCCCATCTACGACAGCCTCGTCGCAGAGCGCGGTGTCCCGCAGATCGCGCCCATCAACGTGCCGGCCGCCCTGCCGCCGGCCCTGTCGACCGGTTACGGATCCGGCCTCTCCGGCCCGTCCTACGAGAACAACCGGTACGGCACCGGGTACGACAGTCCCGGCGGCAACCTCCCCGCCCTGCCGCCCGCCCGCCTCGCCCTGGGCCCCGGCCCGAGCAGCGCACCCTCCTCCGGCCCGGCCACCGCGTACATCCCGGCGCAGCCCGCGCCCGCGTACGCCGCCGCGCCCCAGCCGCCGGTCCCCGGCTACGGCGGCCCGCAGCCGTACCTGCCCGGCCAGCGCCCGCAGACCCCGGCCCCGGGCTTCACCCAGGCCTCCACCGGCGGGTACCAGCCGTCCGGCGGCCAGAGCTTCGGCGGCCAGAACACCTTCGTCGGCGGCCACGGCGGCCCGCAGACCTTCGGCGCGCAGCCGGCCGGCGGCCCCGCCGGTCCGCAGGGCACGGCCGGCCAGCCGCAGGCCCCGCAGCCGTTCGGCGGGCCGCAGGGCTTCGTCGGCCACGGCGCCCAGCCGGGCGGTTTCGGCGGCTCCGGCGAGCAGTCCTTCGGCGGCGCCCAGCTGCGCCCGGCGGTCACCCCGGTCGCCCCGGTCCGCCCGATGCAGCCGCAGCGGCCGGGCCCGTACGGCGAGCCCGGCCAGTTCCAGCAGGGCTACCAGCCGCAGGCCCAGGGCTACTGAGGCCGCCGAACGGCTGGAGGCACCGAAGCCGCTGACACCTCCGGGCCGGCCCCACCCGGCCCGCACCCGCACCACCTAGCACCACCCGGCGTACCCACAGCCGCCGGGCGTACGGAGAAACGGGTCATCCACGGACCGCCCGGAACGCCGCCCCACCTTGGCGTTCCGGGCGGTCCGTGCGCATTCGGGCACCCGCCGGAGCACTCGCCGAGGCCCACGTCGAGGCACACGTCGAGGCACACGTCGAGCGCACATCGAGCGGACGCGTCCGAGCAGGTCGGGGCACATCGGCCCGGATCCGCCGCCGACCGCGCCTGCCGCCGGCCCGGGCGCGGCTGGCAGGATGGGGGAATGCAGCTCACCGGACTCCACGTCTACCCCGTCAAGTCCATGTACCGCCTGAGCCCCGAGAGCGCCCGCGTCGAACCGTGGGGCCTGGCCGGCGACCGCCGCTGGATGCTCGCCGACGCCACCGGCCGGTTCGTCAGCCAGCGCGAGAACGCCGCCCTGGGCCAGGTCCGCGCCGAGCTCACCCCCACCGGGGCCCTCGTGCTCACCGCCCCCGACGGCACCCGCGCCGAGGTCCCCGCCCCCGCCGTCGCGGACGGCGACGCGCTCGCCGACGTCGAGGTCTGGGGCACCCGCTTCCGCGCCGCCGAGGCCGGCAAGGAGGCCCAGCTGTGGATCGCCGAGCACATCGGCGACTACCGGCTGGTGCACCTGGACGACCCGCGCGCCCGGCCCGTCGACCCGCACTTCTCCTCCCCCGGCGACACCGTCTCGATGGCCGACGGCTTCCCGCTGCTGCTCACCACCACCGCCTCGCTCGCCGAGCTCAACGCGCTGATCGCCGCCGAGCACCCGGACGGCCACGAGGAGCTGCCGATGGAGCGGTTCCGCCCCAATCTGGTGGTCTCCGGCAGCGAGCCGTGGGCGGAGGACGGCTGGCGGCGGCTCAGGATCGGCGAGCTGACCTTCCGGGTGGTCAAGCCGTGCGGGCGCTGCGTGGTCACCACCACCGACCAGGAGAGCGGCGAGCGGCGCGGCCCCGAGCCGCTGCGCACCCTGGCCCGGCACCACCGGCTGCTGAAGAAGGCCGCGTTCGGGCAGAACCTGATCCCCGAGCGCCCGGCCGGCGCCGACGGCGACGCGCTCGGCACGCTGCGGCTGGGCGACGGGGTCGAGGTGCTGGAGGACGGCGCGCACTGGCCGGCCGACCTCAAGGTCTGACGGCGGGCGCCCGCTCGCGCGCGCCCGCTGCCGCACCCGCGTCCCGGAACCGGACGTGTGCGCGCTCGTTGAAACAGGCTGACGCGTGCGGCGGACCCGCGGCCGGGGCGCAGCCGACCCTCGGCCGACCCGCGGCCGGGGCGCAGCGGCCGTCTGCGGTCCGGCCGTGCGTCCGGCCCGCCCCGGCCCGTGCGGCCGGATCACCCGCGCGAGCGCGCTACGGTGGGCGGACGACCCGCGCACCCGGGGTGCGCCGCGTCCGGGCGCACCGCGTCCGCGTGCGTCCGGTCCGCAGATCGCCGGCTCGATGAAGGTGGGGACGACAGACCGTCATGGCTGAGCACAGGGTCCGGGTCACCCAGGACAGCGCATCCCGCTGGCGGCGCCGCGCCGGCGAGTACGACACGCTCACGGAGGCCCTGGCGGCCGCGGAACCGGGCGACACGGTGACCGTGCGACCGGGCACCTTCCGGGAGAACGTGGTCGTGGACAAGGTGGTGACGGTCGTCGCCGCCCAGGGCCCCGGCAGCGTCCGGATCGACCCGCCGGGCGGGGTGCCGCTCACCGTCACCGCCGCGGCGACCGTCCGCGACCTGGTGATCGAGGGCAGCGACCGGTCCGCCCCGGCCGTCCTGGTCACCGGCGCGGACGCGACACCCTCATTCACCGGCTGCCGGGTGGAGACCCACTCGGCGGCCGGGGTCGAGGTGACCGGCGGCGCCCGGCCGACCCTGAAGGGCTGCGTGGTCGCCAACCCGGACGGCCTGGGGCTGCGGCTGCGCGGCGAGGGCACCGCCGCCGCCTTCGAGGACTGCGAGGTCGCCGCCGCCGGCCAGGCCGGTCTCGCGGTGCTCGGCGGCGCGACCGCCGCACTGGAGCGCTGCCGGGTGCACCACGCCGCCGGCGCGGGCGTGCTGCTCTCCGACCCGGGCAGCGCGGCCGAGCTCACCGGCTGCGAGATCTACGAGATCCGCGGCAGCGGGGTGCAGGCCGAGGCCCAGGCGGGCGGGCGGCTGGTCGACTGCGAGATCCACCGGGTCACCGGCAACGGCCTCACCCTGGACGGCGAGGCCGAGCTGGTGCTCACCGGCTGCCGGGTGCACGACGTGCCGGAGAACGCCGCCGACCTGCGCGGCCGGGCCCGGCTCAGCCTCGCCAACTCCACCGTGCGGGACTTCGGGCGCGGGGCGCTCTCGGTCTGGGACCAGGGCACCGAGGCGAGCGCCGAGTCCTGCCAGATCCACGGCTCCAACGGCGAGTACCCGGCGCTGTGGGTGAGCGACGGCGCCCGGCTCACGCTCACCGACTGCGCGCTGCACGACCTGCCGGACGCGCTGTTCGTGCTGGACCGCGACTCCGCGGCCGTCGCCGAGGGCTGCTCGTTCAGCCGGATCCGCAGCTCGGCGGTGTCGGTCAGCGGCGGGGCGACGGTGACGCTCACCGGCTGCCGGGTCCAGGAGGCGGGCACCGGGCTGTGGTTCCGCGACCACGGCAGCGGGGGCGTGCTGACCGGCTGCGAGATCTCCGACGTGGCGACCGGTGTGATCGTCACCAAAGGTGCCGACCCGGTGCTGCGGGACTGCACCGTCCGGGCCGGTTCGGACGCCGGCGTCTACGTCTCCGCCCAGGGCCGGGGCACCTTCGAGGACTGCCGGGTGTCGCACGGCAAGGGCTTCGGCTTCCACATCATCGACGGCTGCCGCACGGTGCTCACCCGGTGCCGGGCCGAGCAGAACGAGCGGGCCGGCTTCGAGTTCTCCGAGCCGGGGCCGGTGGTGGAGGGCTGCACCTCGGACGACGTGCCGGCCGCGACCGCGGCTCCGACCGAGATCCCCGCCCCGCGCGCCCAGCTCGCAGCCACCGCCGCGCCCCTGGCCGCCTCCGCTCCCGCCGCGGCGGTGATCGGGCCGATCCCGGACTGCCGGCCCGCCGACGAGGCGCTCGCCGAGCTCGACGGGCTGGTGGGCCTGGCCACCGTCAAGCAGGAGGTGCGGACGCTGATCGACCTCATCTCGGTCGGGCGGCGGCGGCAGCAGGCCGGGCTCAAGGCGCCCTCGCTCCGCCGCCACCTGGTCTTCACCGGTGCCCCCGGCACCGGCAAGACCACGGTGGCACGGCTGTACGGCGAGATCCTCGCCTCGCTCGGGGTGCTGCAACGCGGCCACCTGGTCGAGGTGGCCCGGGTGGACCTGGTCGGCGAGCACATCGGCTCCACCGCGATCCGCACCGCCGCCGCCTTCGACCGGGCGCGCGGCGGCGTCCTGTTCATCGACGAGGCGTACGCGCTGGCGCCGGAGGACGGTGCCCGCGACTTCGGGCGGGAGGCGATCGACACGCTGGTGAAGCTGATGGAGGACCACCGGGACGAGGTGGTGGTCATCGTGGCCGGCTACACGGCCGAGATGGAGCGTTTCCTCTCCGCCAACCCCGGTGTGTCGTCGCGGTTCTCGCGCACCGTCGCCTTCCCCGACTACTCGGCCGAGGAACTGCTGGAGATCGCCCGCGCCCAGTGCGCCGAGCACGAGTACGCGCTCGCCGACGCCACCGAGCGTGCCCTGCTCGACCACTTCGCCGGCATCGAGCGCGGCCCCAACTTCGGCAACGGCCGCACCGCCCGCCAGGTCTTCGAGACCATGGTCGAACGGCACGCCATGCGGATCGCCCAACTCCCCGACGCCTCCACCGAGGACCTCCAACTCCTCGTCCCCGCCGACCTCCCGGGCCCCCGCCTGCCGTAGCGCGCGACCGGCGCGGAGGCGGGAGGGAACTCCGGTCTGCGGCATGCCCGTTGGACCTGCCATGAGCACCCTCCTCACGGGCGCGGCCGGCGGCCTGCTGCTCCCGGCCTTCCTGGTCGTGGTCTTCTTCCTCGGGGCCGCCGGGCGGCGGCTGCTCGCCCGGACGGGCGGGCGCGGGGCCGGGGAGGACGGGCGCGGGGCCGGCGCGGCGGCCACCGAGGAACTGCACGCGCTGCTGTACCCGGGCAAGCGGGCGCAGTTGGAGCAGCGGCGGGTGGAGCTGGTGCTGCGGGAGGACGAGAACGGCGGGGCGCCGGGGCGGACCGGGATCGACCTCACCGGCGGCCGGGCGGTGATCCGGGGCCACGACGCCCGCCGGTCGTAGCGGCGGCGCGCCGGTCAGACGCGTTCGCCGGCGAGCATCAGGGTGATCAGGAGGTCCAGGCGGTCCTCGGCGAGGTCGGGGCGCAGGCGTCCGCTGCGGGTGAGGGTGACCAGGCCGTGCAGGGCGGTCCAGACGAGTTCGGTGAAGGTCTCCGGGTCGTGGCGCCCGGAGACCTCGCCGACCGGGCCCGCCAGGGCGGTGAAGGCCTCCTTGAGCTGCTCGGGGGCCCCGGGCCGGCCGAAGGGGAGGCCGGTCGCGTGGGTGAACATCGCGTCGTAGAGGGCGGGGTGGGCGGCCGCGAACGCCGCGTAGGCGCCGACGACGGCGGTGAACGCCTCGACCGGGCCCTCGGCGTTGCGCGGCGCCTCCCGCAGTTCTCCGGCGAGTTCCTCGAAGCCCTCCAGGGCGACGGCGGCGACGATCGCGTCCCTGTTGGCGAAGTGGCTGTAGAGGACGGGCTGGCTGTACTCGATGAGCGCGGCCAGCTTGCGGACCGTCACCGCCTCCCAGCCCTCGTCCTCGGCGAGGTCGCGAGCGGTCCGGACGATCAGTTGATGCCGTTCGGCGCGTTCGCGCTCGCGGCGGTCGTAGGCTGTCACGCCAAATATCCTAGCAGTGCTAGATATTCGAGCGATGCCCGTACTGATGTTCTACGGAGCTCCTGGCGCCGCTAGGACTTCTGGCGGACGGCTCCTCACCGAGCACCCGCGCACAGGGTCCTGACCCCGCGCAACGGCACGCCCCGTCAGCCGGTCCAGTCGCCACCGGCGAGGAAGGACTCCAGGCCCGCCAGCCACGGCGCGATGTCGATCCGCTCGCCCGCCAGCCAGTCGTCCGAGTAGTACTTGTCGAGGTAGCGGTCGCCCGGGTCGCAGATCAGGGTGACCACACTGCCGCGCTCCCCCGCCGCCCGCATCTGCGCGACGATCCGCAGCGCGCTCCACAGCCCGGTCCCGGTGGACGCGCCCGCCTTCCGCCCGAGCACCCGGTCCAGCATCCGCACCGCGGCGACCGAGGCCGCGTCCGGCACCTTCATCATCCGGTCGACCGCGCCCGGCACGAAGCTCGGCTCCATCCGGGGCCGCCCGATCCCCTCGATCCGCGAGCCGCGGTCGCACACCGCGTCCGGGTCGTCGTGCACCCAGCCGTCGAAGAAACAGGAGTTCTCCGGGTCGGCGACGCAGATCCGGGTGTCGTACTGCATGTAGTGGACGTACCTGGCGATGGTCGCCGAGGTGCCGCCGGTGCCGGCGGTGGCCACGATCCAGGCCGGCTCGGGGTGCGGCTCCAGGCGCAGCTGGGCGAAGACCGACTCTGCGATGTTGTTGTTGCCCCGCCAGTCGGTGGCCCGCTCGGCGTAGGTGAACTGGTCCATGTAGTGGCCGCCGGTCTCCTCGGCGAGCCGGGCCGAGGCCTCGTACACCTCGTCCGGCCGGTCCACCAGGTGGCACTCGCCGCCGTGGAACTCGATCAGGTCGATCTTGGCCTGGCTGGTGGACTTGGCCATCACCGCGATGAACGGCACCCCGACGAGCTGCGCGAAGTACGCCTCGGAGACGGCCGTGGACCCGCTGGACGCCTCGATCACCGGCTTGCCGGGGCGGATCCAGCCGTTGCAGAGCCCGTAGAGGAACAGCGAACGCGCCAGCCGATGCTTGAGCGAGCCGGTCGGGTGGGTCGACTCGTCCTTGAGGTAGAGGTCGATCCCCCACTCCGCCGGGAGCGGGAAGCGCAGCAGGTGGGTGTCGGCCGAGCGGTTGGCGTCCGCCTGGACCTTGCGGACCGCTTCCTTGAGCCAGCTCCGGTACGCCGGGTCGGAACGGTCCACGTCCGCCGTCGGGTCGATCCCCATGTGCCACTCTCCTCGTGCGAGTCCTTGGAAGCCCCCCTCCGATTGCTCACAACGAGTGTACGAGTGTCACGATAAGTAACATTATCCGAAGCTCTAGGCTCCGCTTATCTTCCCGTCCTCCCGCCTCCCGCCCTCCCGCCCCTCCCGCCCCGCTCCCCGCCTACCCGGCGGTCACCGACTGCGGGTCCGCCAGGTACGGCAGCCAGCCCAGTTCGGCCGCCCCGGCCAGCGCGCTGTGCTTCAGCTCGGCGCCGACGATCGGCACCCGGCCGCTGCGCCCCCACAGGCTGCGCTCGGCGACGACGGCGCGCAGCCGGTCCGGCGCGGCCTCCAGCAGGTCCAGGTGCAGCCCGCTGAGCACCACCCGGTCCGGGTTGAGGATGTTGGCGACCCCGGCCAGACCGAGCCCGAGCCGGTCGATCACGTGCTCCACCGCCGCCCGGGCCCGCTCGTCGGTGGCGGCGGCCCGGCAGAGTTCGCCGGCCTGGTCGAGCAGCGGCCGGCCCGGGTCCGGCGTCAGCCCGGCGGCGGCGAACAGCGCGTCCGGGTCGGTCTCCGAGTTGAGGCAGCCCCGGTTGCCGCAGCCGCAGGGCCGGCCCTGCGGATCCACGGTCAGGTGGCCGACCTCCAGGGCGAGTCCGGCGCTGCCGGTGTGCAGCCGCCCGTCGATGACCAGCGCGCCACCGACGCCGCGGTGGCCGGAGGTGACCAGCAGCAGGTGCCGCGCGCCACGGCCGGCGCCGTGCCGGTACTCGGCGAGGGCAGCCAGGTTGGCGTCGTTGGCGATCGCGGTGGGCAGCGGGTCGAACGCGCGCGGACCGTGGTCGGCGCGCCCCACCTCCACGTCGTAGAGGTCGGCGACCGGCGTGCCGCTGGGCCAGGCGAAGTGCAGCGCGGCGAGCGCGGTGCCGTCCGGCTCGGTGACCGGGTTGGGCAGCGCGAGCGCCGCACCGAGGCAGCGCCGCTCGGTCTCCCTGGCGAGTTCGGCGCCCGCCTGGGCGACGGCGCGCAGCATCCGCACCGGGTCGGTGGCGGCGGGCAGCGGCAGGTGGACCGGCGGGTCGAGCAGTCCGCCGAGGCCGGCCAGGGTGACGCTCAGGCCGTCGGCGTGGATCTGCCCGGCGACCACCACCGGGCCCGCCGGGTCGATGGCGAGCCGGTGCGAGGGTCGGCCGCGGCCGCCGCCGGCCGGGCGGGAGTCGACCGTGATGAGGCCGAGGGCCTCCAGTTCGGCAGTGACCGCTCCGGCGGTGGCCCGGGTGACGTCGAGCGCCCGGGTGAGCGCCGAGCGGGTCGGGGCCTGGCCGGTGTGGATCAGCTGCAGCGCGGGGCCGAGCAGCGTCCGCCCCCGGTCGGGGGCCGCGCGGCGGTGGGCGTCGCGCTGCGCGTCGTGGTCGGTCCCGGCCCCGGGCTTCGGGCTTGAAGGTGAGAGCTGCACGGACCTATTGTTACTTTGTGTCGCCCCGAAACAAAATCCATGCCCTCGGTCGGCCCCACCGGCCGTCCCCCCAGTCTTGCAGCACCCCCGCCGAATCCCCCACCCCCTCCGCGCACATCCGTGCCTCTTGGGGCACCGCCCGGCTCGCCCTCACCGCCTTCTTCGCCGTCGACGGCCTGCTCTTCGCCGCCTGGGTCGTCCGCATCCCGGACATCCGCAGCCAGGTCGACGCCTCGCACAGCGCCCTCGGGCTCGCCCTGCTCTGCGTCTCCGCGGGCGCCGTCGCCACCATGCCGATCGTCGGCCGGCTCTGCCTGCGGTACGGCTCCCGGCCGGTCACCGCCGCCTCGCTCGGCCTGCTCGCGCTCTCCGTCCCGCTGCCCGCGCACACCCACTCGGTCGCGGCGCTCAGCGGCGTCCTGCTGCTCTTCGGAGCCGGCTACGGCGGGGCCAACGTCGCCATGAACAGCGCCGCCGTCGAGATCGTCGGCGAACTCAAGCGCCCGGTCATGCCCAGCTTCCACGCCGGGTACAGCCTCGGCGGCCTGCTCGGCGCGGGCATCGGCGGCCTGCTCGCCGGCCCCCTCACGGCCGCCCAGTGGCTCGCGCTGGCCGGACTCGCCGGGCTGGTGGTCTCGGTGGTGGCGGGCGTCGCACTGCTCCGCAGCCCGGCGGCCCGGCCGGTCGCCACCGCCCGCTCCGCCGCCTCCCCCGCCCCGTCCGCCCCGTCCGGCGGCCGGCTGCTCGTCCTCCTGCTCGGCCTCACGGCGCTCTGCACCGCCTACGGCGAGGGCGCCATCGCCGACTGGGCCACCCTGCACCTCACCGACGACGTCCACGCCGGCGCACGGGTGGCCGCCGCCGGCTACGCCGCCTACGCGCTCGCCATGACCACCGGCCGGATCGGCGGCACCTGGCTGTCGATGCGCCTCGGCCAGCACCGGGTGATGGCCCTCGGCGGCCTCACCGCGGCGGGCGGAATGCTGCTGGCGGCGCTCGCTCCGCTGGTGGTGCCGGCCCTGGCCGGGCTCGTCCTGGTCGGGCTGGGGCTGGCCAACATCTTCCCGCTCGCCATCGCCCGGGCCGGCGCCACCGGCGGCCCGCAGGGCGTCGCCCTCGCCTCCACGCTCGGCTACGCGGGCATGCTGATCGGCCCGCCGGTGATCGGCTTCCTCGCCGACGCGACCAGCCTGCCGCTCGCCCTCACCACCGTCGCCGCCGCCGCGGCCACCGCCGCCGTCCTCTCCGTGACCGCCCGCCGCCGCTGACCCGGCCCGCCCCGTGCGAGGATCGCGCCATGACGAACAGCACCGCCCCGGTCCGGTTCCTGCGCGCTGCCGAGCGGCCGGCCACGGCGTGGCGCAACGGGGGTGGGGTGACCCGGGAGGTCGCCGGATTCCCCGAGGGCTCCGGGCTGGACGACTTCCGGTGGCGGGTGAGCCTCGCCGACGTCGCCGCGGCCGGGCCGTTCTCCGCGTTCCCGGGCGTCGACCGGGTGATCACCCTGGTCGAGGGCCCGGGCATGGCGCTCACCGTCGACGGCACCGAGCACGTCGTCGACACCCCGTTCCGCCCGTTCGCCTTCCCCGGTGACGCGGCCACCGACTGCCGGCTGCTCGGCGGCCCGCTCGTCGACTTCAACGTGATGACCCGCCGCGGCCACGCGACCGCCGGCCTCCTCCTCACCGAGCAGCCCGGACCGGTCCCGGTCCCGGCCGACGCCACCGTGCTGCTGGTCTGCCTCTCCGGCACCGCCGTTCTCGACGGCACACCCCTCACCCGCTACGACGCCGCCCTCCTCACCACCCCGGCCGCCCACGAGCTGCGCCACGCCGGCGTCACCGCCGTCATCACCCTCCGCAGCTGACGCCCCAGCACATCGCGGCGTGGGAAGTCGGC
>NZ_JBHVER010000144.1:0-21520 GCF_042802195.1 Kitasatospora sp. NPDC057500
GTGGTGGTGCGACGGAGGATCAGTCGTCGCCGCGCAGGATCGCGATCAGCCGCAGCATCTCGACGTAGATCCAGACCAGCGACAGGGTGAGCCCGAAGGCGGCCCGCCAGGCCTCCTTCTGCGGGGCGCCGTGCGCGATGGCCTCCTCGACGGCGGCGAAGTCCAGCGAGAGGAAGAAGGCACCGAGAGCGATGCCGACCAGACCGACCACGACGCCCAGCGGACCGGAGCGCAGCCCCATGTCGGCGCCGAACATCGACGCGACCAGGTTGATCAGCATCAGCAGCACGAAGCCCATGGCGATCGCGATGCCGATCCGGGTGTAGCGCGGGGTGACCCGGATCCGGCCGGTCTTGTAGGCGATCAGCATCGCCGCGAAGACCGCCGCGGTACCCAGCACCGCCTGGATCGCGATGCCCGGCCACATGGTGTTGAACACCTTCGTGACGGCGCCGAGCGCGAAGCCCTGCAGACCCGCGTAGAGCAGGATCAGCGGCGGGCTGACGCTCCGCTTGAAGGAGATCACCATGCCGAGGACGAAGGCGATCAGTGAGGCGCCGCCGGCCAGGCCGAAGTTCCGGTCGGGCAGCGCGAACCAGGCCAGACCGCCGGCCGCGACCAGGGTCAGCAGCGTCATCGCGGTGCGCGCGACCACGTCGTCGAGCGTCATCCGCCCCGTCGCCAGCGGACCGGCGGACGGCGCGTTGTACATCTCGGCGAGCTGCTCGTCGGTCAGCGGCGCCTGGCCCTGCGGCTGCTGGGCGTAGGGGCTGTTGGCGTACGGGTTGTTTCCGTACGGATTGTTGCCGTAGGGGTTGTTGGCGTACTGGCCCCCGGCCGGCGGGGTCTGGGTGGTCCCGAAACCCGCGTAGCCGGACTCGCGGGTGAAGGACCCCTCCCGCGAGAAGACCGGGTTGCTGCTTCTCATTGCTCATTCCCTCCGTGGCGGCACTGCACCGCCCGAAGCACCAGGGTAATGGCTTGGCAAAGGAATCGGCATCCGCCGCGAGAAGGATTCGGCCGTCGGCCCGGCCCGCTACTCCGGCGGGGACGCCGATCGGCGTCCCCGCGAGCAAGCACGTGCCCAGAGCCGGACTCGAACCGGCACGGCCTTTCGGCCAAGCAGTTTTAAGCTGCCCGTGTCTGCGTTCCACCATCTGGGCGTCCTGCGGACCCGGCCCCGCCGACGGAGCGGAGAGCATTGCCCCGCCGCCCGCGCGGACCACCCCTGAGCCTAGTCGCCCGGCATCCCCTTTCGCATGTTCCTAGGCGGGGAAGTTGTCATGTTTCCTTGCCATCTGACGAACAGTTCGTGATTTGGCCACCGAACCCGCCCGTTCCGGCCACCGCCTTTCGCTCAGGGTCCGTGTCATACCGCAGGAGGAGGGCGCCTCCCGGGCGTACGCCCAGCGGCGGTCAGGCCAACCGTCCGGCGGAGCGACGAGAAACCATGATCATCCGGCGGAGCATGGAGGTACGGCCGGACGCCCCTGGAAGGGCCCGGTCGTCCGATCACCTCCGCCGCGCCACACCCGTCCGGCGCGGCCCCCTCTCTGCCCCGAGGAGCACCCCCGTGACCACGTCGACCGCAACCGCCGTCCGCACCGGCCCGGCGGCCGCCCGCGCCACCGGTCTGAACAAGGTCTACGGGGAGGGGGAGACCCGCGTCGTCGCCCTCGACAACGTCAGCGTCACCTTCCCGCAGGGCGAGTTCACCGCCATCATGGGCCCCTCCGGCTCCGGCAAGTCCACCCTGATGCACTGCATGGCCGGCCTCGACACCGTCACCTCCGGCTCCTCCACCATCGGCGACACCGAACTCGTCGGCCTCAAGGACAAGCAGCTCACCCAGCTGCGCCGCGACCACATCGGCTTCATCTTCCAGGCCTTCAACCTGCTGCCCACCCTCACCGCCCTGGAGAACATCACCCTCCCGATGGACATCGCCGGCCGCAAGGCCGACAAGCAGTGGCTCGACAAGGTGGTCGAGACCGTCGGACTCTCCGGCCGGCTCTCCCACCGCCCCAGCCAGCTCTCCGGCGGCCAGCAACAGCGCGTCGCCTGCGCCCGCGCCCTCGCGAGCAAGCCCGACATCGTCTTCGCCGACGAACCGACCGGAAACCTCGACTCCCGGTCCGGCGCCGAGATCCTCTCCTTCCTGCGCAACTCCGTGCGCGAACTCGGCCAGACCGTCGTCATGGTCACCCACGACCCCGTCGCCGCCTCCTACGCCGACCGCGTCGTCTTCCTCGCCGACGGCCGCATCGTCGACGAACTGATCCACCCGACCGCCGACGCCGTCCTGGACCGCATGCGCCGCTTCGACGCCAAGGGCCGCACCAGCTGACGCCCCGCGTCCGCCGCCCGCCCCTTCGCCGACCCCAGTACCCCAGGACACCCCATGTATCGCACCGCACTGCGCAATGTGCTGGCCCACAAGGGCCGACTGCTGATGACGGCGCTCGCCGTCATGCTGGGCACCGCCTTCGTGGCCGGCACCATGGTCTTCTCCGACACCTTCGGCAAGGCCATGCGGGACAACAACTCCAAGAGCTACTCCGACGTGTCGGTCCAGGTCGTCGACACCGCCGCCGGCGCCACCGCGACCGCCCGGGAGAAGAGCGAGAAGAGCCCGGTCACGCTGACCGACGCCACCGTCCAGCAGCTCTCCGCGCTGCCCGGCACCGCGAGTGCCCGGGGCGTGGTCAGCGGCTTCACCGGCGTCGCCGACCGGAGCGGCACCCTGATCGGCCAGCCGTGGACCGCCAAGGGCGCCAACTTCGCGCCCGGCCCGGACGGCAAGGACGCCCGCTACCCGATGGCCGAGGGGCAGGGCCCGAAGAACGGCAAGGAGATCGCCCTCGACCGGAAGACCGCCGACAAGGGCGGCTACAAGGTCGGCGACACCGTCCGGGTCGGCTCCAACGGCCCGGTCCTGGAAGCGAAGCTCACCGGCATCTTCACCACCGACGACCCGGTGGTGAACAGCGGCGGCACCCTCACCCTGTTCGACCGGGCGACCGCCCAGCAACTGCTCCTGGAGCCCGGCCGCTACAGCAGCATCGTGCTCGCCGCCAAGCCCGGCACCAGCCAGGACGCCCTGCTCGCCGAGGTCAACGGGAAGCTCCGCCCGGAGCAGCAGATCGAGGTCCGCACCGGCGCCGAGCTGAAGGCGGAGGACGAGCGGCTGATCACCAAGAGCAGCGAGAACATCCGCACCATGCTGCTCGCGTTCGCCGCGATCTCGCTCTTCGTCGGCATCTTCATCATCGCCAACACCTTCACCATGCTGGTCGCCCAGCGCACCAAGGAACTGGCGCTGCTCCGCGCGGTCGGTGCCAGCCGCAAGCAGGTGACCCGCTCGGTGCTGGTCGAGGCGTTCGCCATCGGCACCGTCTCGGCCGCGGCCGGTCTGGTCGCCGGCCTCGGAGTCGGCGCCGGGATGCAGTCCCTGATCGCCTCGCTGGACGACGGCATGCCCACCGGCCCGCTGGTCGTCAAGCCGGCGACCGTGGCGGTCACCCTGGTCGTCGGCATCCTGGTGACGGTGCTGTCCGCGCTGCTGCCGGCCGTCCGCGCCGCACGGATCGCCCCGGTCGCCGCGATGAGCAGCGGTGACCAGCCGGTCAGCCAGAAGTCCCTGGTGCTCCGGAACGCGATCGGCTCGGTGCTGGCCGCCGCCGGTATCGCCCTGATCCTCTTCGGCGCCTCGAAGGGCAACTCCGACGGCCGGATGCCGGTCGCGGCCGGCGCGCTGCTCGCCGTCCTGGGCGTCTTCGTCCTGCTGCCGCTGCTCTCCCGCCCGGTGATCGCCCTGGTCGGCCCGGTGCTCGGCCGGCTGTTCGGCACACCCGGCAAGCTGGCCCGGCAGAACGCGGTCCGCAACCCGCGCCGCACCGCCGCCACCGCCGCCGCGCTCACCATCGGCCTGACCCTGGTCAGCGGACTGACCGTGATCGGTGCCTCGGTCGCCGACGCCGTGGACCGCACGGTCACCAGCGCGATGAAGGCCGACTACCTGGTCTCCGCGGCCAACGGGATGAGCCTGTCCGACAAGGTTCCGGCCGAGATCGCCAAGGCCCCCGGAGTGACTGCCTCCTCGCCGCTGACCACCGTCTTCTGGGAGCTCAACGGCTCGGACCGGTCGATCACCGGCCTGAACGGGGACAGCCTCGACAAGCTGGTCTCGGTGACGATGAAGAGCGGCTCGATGGCCGCCGCGGCCCAGGGGCAGCTGCTGGTCGACGAGGACGTCGCGAAGAAGCTCGGCGTCACCACCGGCTCGACCGTCAACGTCACCTACGGCGACGAGAGCAAGGGCACGCTGACCGTCGGCGGCGTCTACGAGAAGGGCGGCCTGCTCGGCGGGGCGCTGCTGTCCAACGGCGAGATCGTCAAGCACGAGCCGCAGCCGTACCTGAACAACGTCCTGGTCAAGGGTGCCGACGGGGAGAGCGCCGCGCTCAAGAAGGCGCTCAAGGACGCCACCGGCGCCAACCCGGTGATCGAGGTCAAGTCGCGCCAGGACGTCCGGGACGACTTCAGCCAGACCATCACCTTCGCGCTCAACCTGATGTACGGCCTGCTGGCGATGTCCGTGATCGTCGCGATCCTCGGCGTCATCAACACCCTGGCGATGTCGGTCTTCGAGCGCAAGCGCGAGATCGGCATGCTGCGGGCGATCGGCCTGGACCGCTCCGGCATCAAGCGGATGGTCCGTCTGGAGTCCGTGGTGATCTCGGTGTTCGGCGCCGGCATCGGGGTGCTGCTCGGCGGCTTCATGGCCTGGGCGATCAACGGCACCCTGAAGTCCAGCCTGCAGGGCCTGACCACGGTGATCCCCTTCGGCCAGCTGCTGCTCTTCCTGGCCCTGGCCGGACTGGTCGGCCTGGTGGCCGCCTTCTGGCCCGCCCGCCGGGCCTCCAAGCTGGACATCCTGGCCAGCATCAAGACCGACTGACCCCGGTCCCGTCACTCGGAAGGCCCCTGCCGGAGGGTTCGGCAGGGGCCTTCTTCGTACTTCTGTACTCCGCCCGACTCGCACGGCCGGCTGAGCACCACGGAGGTCGTGGTCCGGCAGCACTGCCGGGCGGAGGGCCTCCGACTCATACCCCGGTGCTCCCACACCGGGGTCCGCAGTCGCTTACTTGCTGGCGAGCTCCTTGTCGGCGGCCGGCTTGGCGGCCTCGACGGCGGGCTTGGTGGGGGCCGTGACCTCCTGGATCGGCTGGTACGGGTTCTCCATCTGCGACAGGCCGACCATCTCGCGCTTCAGGAAGACGGCGAGGGTCCAGTCGGTGAAGACGCGGACCTTCCGGTTGAAGGTGGGGACCATGGCGCCGTGGTACAGGCGGTGGAACCACCAGGCCGGACGGCCCTTCAGCTTGTACTTGCCGAAGAGGATCGCGACACCCTTGTGCAGGCCGAGACCGGCGACCGCACCCAGGTTCTTGTGCTTGTACTCCTGCTGCGGGAAGCCGCGCATGCCGGAGATCACGTTGTCGCCGAGGACGGCGGCCTGGCGCACGGCGTGCTGCGCGTTCGGCGGGCACCAGGCGCCCTCGCCGGCGGCGAGGTCCGGCACCTGGGCGTTGTCGCCGGCGGCCCAGACGTAGTCGAAGCCCTGGACCTGGAGGGTCGGCGCGGTGTCGACGTGGCCGCGCGGGCCCAGCGGCAGGCCGAACCGGGCCAGCACCGGGTTCGGCTTCACGCCGGCCGTCCACACGATGGTGGAGGCGTCCATCTCCATGCCGTTCTTCAGCACGACGTGGCCGTCGACGCAGGAGTCCATCGAGGTCTCGATGTAGACCTCGATGTTGCGCTCTTCGAGCTTCTCCTTGGTCCACAGACCGAGGTCGGGGCCCATCTCCGGGAGGATCCGGTTGGCGGCCTCGACCACGACGAAGCGCATGTCGTCACGGCTGACGGTCTTGTAGATCTTGGAGGCGTCGCGCGCCATGTCCTCGATCTCGGCGATCGTCTCGACGCCGGCGAAGCCGCCGCCGATGATGACGAAGGTCAGCGCCTTGCGGCGGACCGCCTCGTCCGTGGTGGACTCGGCCTTGTCCAGCTGCGCCATGACGTGGTTGCGGAGGGCGATGGCCTCCTCCACGGTCTTCATGCCGATGCCGTTCTCGGCCAGACCCGGGATCGGGAAGGTACGGGAGACCGAACCGGTCGCGACGACCAGGTAGTCGAAGGGCAGCTCGTACGAGTCGCCCGCCGAGGGCTGGATCGTGGCGATCTTGCGCTCGTGGTCCACACCGGTGACCGCACCGGTGAGCACCTCCGCGTTCTTCAGCGCGGTGCGCAGGGGCGCGACGAGGTTGCGGGGCGCGACGTTGCCGCCGGCCGCCTCGGGGAGGAAGGGCAGGTACGTCATGTACGACCGCGGGTCCACGACCGTGACGGTCGCTTCGCCGTAGCGCATCTTCTTGAGGATGCGCATCGCGGCATACAGGCCGACGTAACCACCGCCGACAATGAGGATGCGAGGACGCTCCGTGGTGCTCATATCCGAAAGTATCCAGCACCGCTCGGAGCAGTCTTCGTGAGCCCGCTCACAAGCTTATGGACCCCTTCTGCTACACTGCGCGCCCCCGTTTCGAGCCCCCGCCCGACCCCCGACGGCCCCCGCGACCCCCGGCCGGGTGCGCCCACCGGGACGGCCCCGCTGAGCAGCAACGATCCATGAGGCAGCCCGGTTCCCGTACGGGATTTCGATTTTCAAACCTCCAGCGGCCCGGGACCTGCGATCCAGTGGCCGTCACGCCGAGCGAGCCTTCGGTCCCACATATCGGACGGAGCGGACCGCCCGGCGCGGCGAAAGGCTGGATCCTCATGTGAAGAAATTCACGAACATTCCCGCACGGCTCCCGGCGCGCCCCGGCCCCGGAGCCCCAGGGGGGCTTCCGGGGCCGGTCGGCAAGTCCCGCGCCGGCTCAGCGGGCGATGCTCCAGGCGATGCCGTCCAGGATGTCGTGCTCGCTGACGACCACCTCGGCGGCGCCCGTGCGCTCCATGATCTCCAGCAGCTCCAGCGCGCCGGCCGCGATCACGTCCACCCGGCCCGGGTGCATCGACGGGATCGCCGCCCGCTCCGCGTGGGTGGAGTGCAGCAGCCGGTCGGCGATCTCGGCGACCCGCTCGCGGGAGATCCGGGAGTGGTGGATCGCCTCCGAGTCGTAGCCGGGAAGGTCCTGGGCGATCGCCGAGACGGTGGTGACCGTGCCGGCCAGGCCGACCAGGGTGGCCGCGCCGGTCAGCGCCACGGCCTCCTCCGCCCGGTCCAGCTCCGCCCGCACGTGCGCCCTCGCCTCGGCGATCTGCGCGTCCGACGGCAGCTCGGCGCCGTCGAAGTGCCGCTCGGTCAGCCGGACGCAGCCGATGTCCACCGAGCGCGCCGCCCGGACGTCCTCGGCGCCGAGCACGAACTCGGTCGAGCCTCCGCCCAGGTCGAAGACCAGGTAGGGGGACGGGAACTGACCGCCGGTGAGCTCCTTGGTGGCGCCGACGAAGGACAGGTGCGCCTCCTCCTCGCCGCTGACCACCTCGGGCTCGACGCCCAGCGCCGCCCGCACGCCGTCGACGTACTCGGCACTGTTCTCGGCGTCCCGGGAGGCGCTGGTGGCGACGAAGCGGATCCGCTCCGGGCCCACCCCGAAGCCGGAGATCACCTCGGCGTACTCCCGGCAGGCGGCGAAGGTGCGCTCCAGCGCGTCCGGGTGCAGCCGGCCGGTGCGGTCCACGCCCTGGCCCAGCCGGTTGATGATCATCCGCCGGTCGAGGTCGGTGACCGCCCCGGTCTCCGGGTCGAGGTCGGCGACCAGCAGCCGGATCGAATTGGTCCCGCAGTCGATCGCGGCCACCCGGGTGGTGCTCATGCGTCGGCCTCCCCCGCCTCGTCCGCCTCCTGCGCGGCCCGCTTGGCGGCGCGGTCGGCGGCCTTCTGCTCCTTGGCCGCGATCACGGCCGCGTGGTCCTGCTCCTTGGCCCGGTTGCGGGCCACCCGCTCGCCGGCGGCCGCGACCTCGGCGGCGGAGACGCACGGGCCCTTGGCCCACCAGTCCTCCAGCATGCCGAGCGCCTCGTCGCCGAGCGGGTTGACGCCCTCGCCGGCCGCCAGCGAGTGGCCGACCAGCACGTGCAGGCACTTGACCCGGTCCGGCATGCCGCCGGCGCTCGGGAAGCCCTCCAGCACCTCGATGGCGTCCCGGCGGGCGATGTAGTCCTCGTGCGCCTTCTGGTACGCCGCGGCCAGCTCCGGGTCCTCGGCGAGCCGGGCGCTCTGGTCCTTCATCACGCCGTCCGCCTCCAGGGTGCCGATCAGCGAGGCGGCCTTGGGGCAGGTCAGGTAGTACAGCGTCGGGAACGGCGTGCCGTCCGGCAGCCGGGGGGCCGTCTCCACGACGTCCGGGTTGCCGCACGGGCAGCGGTGGGCCACGCCGCGCAGGCCGCGCGGGACCCGGCCGAGCTGTGCGGCGATCGCCGCGACGTCCTCGTCGGAGACGGTGGGGTGGTTCTCAGTGGTCATGGGAGGAGCTGTCTCCAGCGGGGGCGGGGGCGGGTGGTGAGGGTGGGGCGGACTGCCCCGGGGCGGCGGGGGCCGCGGGAGCGGCGGCGGCGTCCACGGAGTCCCAGACGCTGGCGTACCAGGGCCGGGCCGCCTTGGCCGGACCGGCCGCCGGGCCCGCCGCGGGCGGCGGAGCGCCCAGCGAGGACTTGGCCGCGCCCTGGGCCGCCGGGTCCACCGCGATGTACGGGGTCTCCCCCGGCATCGCGTAGTGCAGCCGGGTGCGGGCCTGCGCCTTGACGTACTCCGGGTCCTGCCAGCGGGCCTTCTCCCGGCGCAGCTGCTCGACCTGCTGCCGGGCGTGCTCGGCCCGGGCGCGCTGCGCCGAGATCTCCGAGCGCTGGGAGACGAACTGGCGCGTCGGATAGGCCAGGATCGCCACCAGCGAGCAGAGGACCAGCACGAGGACGGTCGCCCGGCTCGTGAACCGGGGCCGGGCCGCCAAGCCCGGGATCCTCCAGCCTGCCATCTCCGGTGTCCCCTCCTGCTCCTGGTCCGCTCCTGGTCGCGACGGTGCCCCGCCGTCCACCCTACGGGGTGAACGGCGGGGCACCGGTCAGGCGTGCGCTACCGGGCGTCCCGGCGATACCGGCCGGGCGCCGTCCGGGTCGGGCTCAGCCCTCGTACTTGAACCGCGGGAAGGCGCCGCGGCCGGCGTACTCGGCGGCGTCGTCGAGGATCTCCTCGATGCGCAGCAGCTGGTTGTACTTGGCGACGCGCTCGGAGCGGGCCGGGGCGCCGGTCTTGATCTGGCCGCAGTTGGTGGCGACGGCGAGGTCGGCGATGGTGACGTCCTCGGTCTCGCCGGAGCGGTGCGACATCATGCAGCGGTAGCCGTTGCGCTGGGCCAGCTCGACGGCGTCCAGGGTCTCGGTGAGCGAGCCGATCTGGTTGACCTTCACCAGCAGCGCGTTGGCGGTGCCGGTCTCGATGCCGCGGGCCAGGCGGGCCGGGTTGGTGACGAACAGGTCGTCGCCGACCAGCTGGACCTTGTCGCCCAGCTTGTCGGTCATGGCCTTCCAGCCGTCCCAGTCCGACTCGTCCAGCGGGTCCTCGATGGAGACCAGCGGGTAGGCGGCGACCAGGCCGGCGTAGTACTCGATCAGCTCGGCGGAGGTGAGCGCCTTGCCCTCGAACTGGTAGGCGCCGTCCTCGTAGAACTCGGAGGAGGCGACGTCCAGGGCGAGCGCGACGTCCTTGCCCGGCACGTAGCCGGCCTTCTGGATGGCCTCGACGATGAGGTCCAGGGCCTCGCGGTTGGAGTCCAGGTTCGGGGCGAAGCCGCCCTCGTCGCCCAGGCCGGTCGACAGACCGCGCTCCTTCAGCACGCCCTTGAGGGTGTGGTAGACCTCGACGCCCCAGCGGACGGCCTCGGAGAAGGACTCCGCGCCGATCGGGGCGATCATGAACTCCTGGATGTCGACGTTGGAGTCCGCGTGCGAGCCGCCGTTGAGGATGTTCATCATCGGGACCGGCAGGACGTGCGCGTTCGGGCCGCCCAGGTAGCGGAACAGCGGCAGGTCGCTGGCCTCGGAGGCGGCGTGCGCGACGGCCAGCGAGACGCCCAGGATGGCGTTGGCGCCGAGCGAGGACTTGTCCGGGGTGGCGTCCAGGTCCAGCATGGCCTGGTCGATCAGGCGCTGCTCGGTGGCGTCGTAGCCGACCAGCTCCGGGCCGATCTGCTCGATGACGGCCAGGACGGCCTTCTCCACGCCCTTGCCGAAGTAGCGGTTCTTGTCACCGTCGCGGAGCTCCAGCGCCTCGAAGGCACCGGTGGAGGCACCCGACGGGACGGCGGCACGGCCGGTGCTGCCGTCGTCGAGGCCGACCTCGACCTCGACCGTGGGGTTGCCGCGCGAGTCGAGAATCTCACGGGCGACGACGACATCGATGGACGGCACGAGGCATCTCCTAGCGGAAGCAGGTTCGGCTGACGGTGGGGTGCAGTCGGCCGGACGATTGCGGAGTCGTTACGACCAGAGCCTAACCGCACGGACTGTCCGGGCCACGTCGACCTCGGCTCCGTCTCAGCGTGTGGCCTCGCTACTCACCGGTAGTTCACCTGGTTGCCCGGCCGGAGACGTCCGGATGCGGACGGAGGGGGCCCGGTCGGCCCCCTCCGTCCGTCCGGTCGGACCGGTCGTCAGCCGAGCGTCAGGACCTGGCCCGGGACGATCAGGTTCGGGTCGGCGCCGACGGTGGCGCGGTTGCCGTCGTACAGCGCCTGCCAGCCACCGGGGACGCCCTGGGCGGCGGCGATCCCGCCGAGCGTGTCACCGGAGCGGACGGTGTAGCCCTGGCCGGCCGGCTGCTGCTGCTGCTGCGCGGCGGGGGCCTGGGCGGCCGGCTGGCCGGCGTACTGCTGGTAGACGCTCTGGTGGCTGGTCCAGTACCAGGCACCGTTGTTCTGGTACCAGTACACCTTGGCGTCGGCGTCCCAGCCGGCCTTGCCGGAGAAGGCCGGCGACTGCTGCTGCTGCGGCTGCGGGGCCTGCTGCTTGGGCGCGGCGTGCTTCGGCGCGTACTGCTGGGCCTGCGGCTTGGCGGTCTGCTGCTCGGCCTGCGTCTTGGGGGCGGCGTGCTTCGGCGCGGCGGCCTTCGGGGCCTCCTGCTGCGGCTTGGCCTCCTGGGCGGCCTGCGGGACCTGCGGCTTCGGGGCGGCCGGCTTGGCGGGCGTCGAGGTGTCGACCGCCGCCGGGGCGCCGCCCTTGGTCAGGCCGGCCTTCTTGGAGCAGACCGGCCAGGCACCCGGGCCCTGCGAGGCGAGGACCTTCTCGGCGACCGATATCTGCTGGGCCTTCGAGGCCTGGTTGGCCTGCGGTGCGTAGGCGGTGCCGCCGAACGCCTTCCAGGTGCTGGCGGTGAACTGGAGGCCGCCGTAGAAGCCGTTGCCGGTGTTGATGCTCCAGTTGCCGCCGCTCTCGCACTGGGCGACCGCGTCCCAGGTGGACACCGGGGCGGCGGAGGCGCCGGTGGCGCTCAGGATCGGCATGGCCAGTCCGACGCCGGCGACACCGGCGACGGCGATGGCCTTCTCGGCCTGGGTACGGCGACGGTGACGACCGGTTCCAACGAGCAGCATGAAGAGGTCCCTCTCCGCACGCCTGCGAGGTGAGCTGTCGGGTTCGGACCGGGAGGTGGCCCGGCCGCGCGGAGGCGGCTTCACCCCTAGCCGTGGGAGACGGCGCAAAACCTGGGTCCCCCGCCCCTGCCCAGGGTTCTGGTCGGTTTCCCGTGGCGCGGCGGGCAGGACTCGGCGTTCCGCGTACGGGGCCCGCAGCTGCGGGCTCCACGGAGAGTAGACAGATCTTCAGAGCAATCACAAGCTCATATCGCCGATATCACATGGACATCACGTCATGTGATGGATCGCCTACCAACCGGGGTGGTATGTCCGGATTGAGGATGGTTCAGACCCCGCGAATCCGGGCAACCCAGAGTGCCCGTCAGCCTGTTGTGCGGATCCGTCAGCCTGCGGACCCGTTCTCCGGAGCCTCGCCGCCGGGCGCTTTCTCCGGTGTGAATTCCACCGGAAGTTCACGGAGTCCACGCATGATCAGACCACCGCGCCAGCGCAGGTCCCCGGGGTCCGCGGCGAGCCGCAGGTCCGGCAGCCGGGTCAGCAGGGTGGCCAGCGCGGCCCGCCCCTCCAGCCGCGCCAGCGGCGCGCCGATGCAGTAGTGGATGCCGTGCCCGAACCCCAGGTGCGGGTTGTCCGTCCGGGCCAGGTCCAGGGTGTTCTCGTCGGCGAACCGCGCCGGGTCCCGGTCCGCCGCCGCGAGCACCACCAGCACCGGGTCGCCGACCGGGATCTCCACCCCGCCGATGGTCAGCGGGCTGGTCGCGAACCGCCAGGTGGCCAGCTCCACCGGGCCGTCGTAGCGCAGCAGTTCCTCGATCCCGGTCTCCAGCAGCGCGCTCTCGCCGCGCCCGACGGAGTCCTGGAGCAGGGCGCGCTGGCCCGGGTCGCGCAGCAGCGCGTACACGCCGTTGCCGATCAGGTTGACCGTCGTCTCGAAGCCGGCGAAGAGGAGGATGAAGGCCATCGCCGCGGCCTCGTTCTCGGTCAGGTGCTCGCCGTGGTCGCTCGCCCGGATCAGCCCCGAGATCAGGTCGTCGCCGAGGTCCGCCCGCTTGCGGTGGATCAGCTCCGCCAGGTAGGCGCGCATCCGCTTCACCGCGCGCCCCACCCCGCCGCGCCGGCCGCCGCCGTGCCGGATCATCATCCCGGCCCAGTCCCGGAAGTCGTCCTGGTCCTCGGCCGGCACCCCGAGCAGGTCGCAGATCGCGTAGATGGGGAGCGGGAAGGCGAACTCGTGGATGAGGTCGGCGGACCCGCGCGCCGCGAAGCCGTCGATCAGCCGGTCGGTCAGCTGCTGCACCCGCGGCTCGAACGCCGCCACCCGGCGCGGCGTGAACGCCTTGGACACCAGGCGGCGCAGCCGGGTGTGGTCCGGCGGGTCGATGTTGAGCAGGTGCGTCATGAGGTCGGCCTGGCGCTCGCCCGGGATGCCGACCCGGCCGGTGCGGTGGGCCTGCTCGCTGTGGTGCACCGGGTTCTTGGAGAGCCGGCTGTCCGCGAGCGCCTGCCGGGCGTCCGCGTACCGCGTGACCAGCCACGCCTCCACCCCGCTCGGCAGGGTGGTCCGGTGCACCGGCTCGTGCTCCCGCAGCCACGCGTAGGCGGGGTACGGGTCGGCGGCGAACTCCCAGGTGAACAGGGGCGGGCGGGCGGAGGCGGGCTGAGCTGGCATGGGTCGACGGTATCCCGGGCGTGTCCGGGCGACCGCACGGCGTGCACGCGGTGCACGCGGGCGGCGCGGGAGCGGGCGGTGTCCGTTCGGCGGGGCGCCGGGGCGTCCGTTCGGCGCGACAGGCGTGAGCCTGGTCACCTGAGGGGTAATTCCTGTTGCGGAGGGTCAGGACCTGCCTACGATCCTCCGCAAGATGCGCGTGGGCGCCGGTGCGGAGCCGCCCACAGGGAGGAGCAAGGCCATGCGGGTCAACGGTTCGGTCGTGGTGATCTCCGTGCTCGACGGCGGGTCGGGGGCGGACCTCGCCCGCCGGCTCACCGCGGCGGGCACCACCGGCATGCTGATCGCCGACCAGCGGGTCGGGATCGCCGAGGACCTCGCCACCGAGCTCGACCGGCCGGGCTGTCCCGTCGTCGGCGTCTGCGGCGACGTCCGCCGGCCCAGTGACGTCGCCGCGCTGGTCGACACCGCCGAGAAGCACCTGGGCCCGATCGGCCTGTTCTGCGTGGCCGGGCCGGGCGGCGAGCGGATCGTCTCCCTCGCCGAGCTGCCCGACCACCTCGACCTGGAGCGGCTCGCCGAACTCGTCGCCCTGGTCGGCGAGGCGATCGGCGAGGTCGTCGTCCCGGCGCAGCGCCGACCGGTGGCGGACGTCGCCGCCTGAGGCGCCCTCCGCCACCGGCCGGATTCCGGTCCCCTACTCCCCGGGCTTCAGGCCCTCGGCGGCGCGGACCGCGTCCCGGTAGCCGCGCGCCGCCGCCCGCAGCGCGGCGTCCACGTCCACCCCGGCGTCGTGCGCGCGCTGCGCCACCGCGAGCAGCAGCCGGCCCGCCGACTCCGCCGTCAGCGCCCCCGGCAGTTCGTACGGCTCGTCCGGCACCCCGGTGAAGCCCGCCCGGCGCACCCGTGACACCAGCTTCGCCGCGTAGGCGAGCGAGGGCAGCCCGGCCGGCACGCCGTCCAGCACCGACTCGCGCTCCGACTTCTCGGCCGCCTTGAGCGCCTCCCAGCTGGCCTCCACCTCCTCCGCGCCGCTCGCCTCGGCGTCGCCGAACACGTGCGGGTGGCGGTACATCAGCTTGTCGACGATGTCGCCCGCCACGTCGTCGATCGAGAAGGCGCCGGTGGGGTGCTCCTCGGCGATCCGGGAGTGGAAGAAGACCTGGAGCAGGACGTCGCCCAGCTCCTCGCGGAGCATGTCGCGGTCCCCCTCCTCGATCGCCTCGACCAGTTCGTAGGCCTCCTCGACCAGGTACTTCACCAGGCTGGCGTGGGTCTGCTCGGCGTCCCACGGGCAGCCGCCCGGCGAGCGGAGCCGGTCCATCACGGAGACCAGGTCCAGCAGCCGGGCGCCCGGCAGGTCGTAGGAGCCGGGCAGCACCTCGATCTCCGGCACCTCGCCGGCGTGCTCGACCGCGAGGCGGGCCAGCGCGTCGGTCAGCCCGGGGTCGCCGTCCGGGCTGCCCAGCCAGACCGTCGGTCCCGCGTCGGCGGACGGCCCGTCCGGGGCCCCGGTCAGCAGCCGGGCCAGCGCGGGGGCGGAGCCGGGCGCCACGGTCCGGACCTCGACGCCGGCCTGCGCCAGGGCGGGCAGCTGCGGGTGGGCGGGGTCGGCGGCGAGCACCCGCCCGGCCGACCGCAGCGCCTCCCAGGCGGGCCACGACAGCAGGCCGGGGGCCACCCGGTGGGTGGTGATGAGAAGGATCAGCTTCGCGCCCGGAGGATTCGTCGTCACACCCCGAACCTACCCGGCTGTCCCGACCGTCTCCCCGCACGGGCGGGCGGGTTCGTCAACCCTGACGATCGTCCAGGTCGGGCCCTGTCTTTCGGGTCGGGTCGGGTGCCTTCCTCGCCTTCTACCGTGCGTGGCATGACGAACACGCTCAGGAACAGAACGGCGCTCGCGGTGGTGCTGCTGGGGGCGGGCACCGGCGCGGTCGGGTGGCTGGCACCGGGGCGCGCGGGCGGGGACGGACCGGTCCGGGTGGTCACCGGCCGGTCCGCCGAGGCCTACCGCCGGGTCGCCGACGCCGTCGCCGACGCCCCGCCCCGGCTCGCCGCCCTGCTGGAGCCCGCCACCGAGGCCGGGCTGCTGGTGCTGGGCCTGCTGCTGGTGCTCTGCTGGTGGACGGCACGCGGGCGGCGGGCCGCCGGCACGGTCGCGGGCGTCGCGCTCACCGGCCTCGGCACGGTGCTCGCGTACGGGGCGAGCGAGGTGCTGAAGCTCGTGCTCGACGAGGAGCGGCCCTGCCGGGCGCTGCCCGCCCTGCCGTCCGCCGCGCTCGCCGACTGCCCGCCGCCGGGCGACTGGTCCTTCCCCAGCAACCACGCGACCCTGGCCGTCGCGCTGGCCACCGGACTGGTGCTGGTGCGACCGCGCCGGGCGATGTGGGTGGCGTGGGCGGCCGTACCCGTCGGCCTCGGGACGGCCGGCCTGCGGGTCGCCGCCGGGGTGCACTACCCGCACGACGTGCTCGCCGGGGCGGTCCTGGGCGGGACGGTCGCGGCGGCGGTGGTCGTCGCACTGCTGCCGTCCGCGACGGCGGCGGTCGGTGCGCTGGGCGGTGTGCCGCTGCTCGGTCCGCTGCTGCTCCGTCCGCTGCCGTCGGCGTCCGTCCCCGGCTCAGGCCGACGGGCCCGCGGCCAGGCCCGCCTCGTGGGCGAGGACGGCGGCGGCCGCCCGGTTGGCCACGCCCAGCCGCGCCAGGACGTTGCTGACGTGGGCCTTCACCGTGCCCTCCACCACCCCGATCCGGCGGGCGATCTGGCCGTTGGACAGCCCGGCGGCGACCAGCGCCAGCACGTCGCGTTCGCGGGCGGTCAGCCCGTCCACCCGGCGCTGGGCGGCGGCCCGGCGGTCGGCCGGACCGCCGGCCCCGGTGGCGGCGAGGTGGGCCACCACCCGGGCGGCCACCCGTGGTGAGAGGTAGGCAGCGCCGTCCGCCACCGAGCGGACGCCGGCGATCAGCTCCTCCGGCTCGCCGGACTTGATCAGGAACCCGTTGGCGCCCCCGCCGAGGGCCCGCAGGATGTAGTCGTCCTCACCGAAGGTGGTCAGCATGACGATCCCGGTCGGTCCCCCGGTCCGGGTGGTGACGGCGCCCCGGCGGATCTCGGCGGCGGCGGCGATGCCGTCCGTGCCGGGCATCCGGATGTCCAGCACGGCGACGTCCGGACGGTGGCGGCGGACCAGGTCCACCGCCTCCCGCCCGTCCCCGGTCTCGGCGACGATCTCGATCCCCGGGTCGGTGGCCAGCACCGCGCGCACCCCCGCCCGCACCATCGGCTCGTCGTCCGCGATCACCACCCGGATCGGCGGGCGGGTCCCGCCCCGGGGCTCCACGCCGTTCACCGGGCGCTCACTGGATCAGGGCGTCCAGGGAGATCAGCACGTCGTGCCGGAAACAGAGCCGGTACGCGTCCCCGGAACGGTCGTCGTTGAACACCTCGGCCGTCATCGCGTAGTACTCGCATGTCACTCCCTCTCCGCCGGGCGGCGGGCCGCCCACGGACGGATGGTACGGAAACTGACGTTCCGGCAGAAATCGTTGGACGGCGGCCCGGTCCATGCCGACGCGCAGCGAGGCGTAGTCGGCGGGGTCGAGGACGGACGGGCCGGTCCGCTGGATCGTCCAGCCCCGCAGCACGGCGGTCAGGACCAGGGCGACGGACAGCGGCACCAGCACCACGGCCACCATCATCCGGCCCACCCGGCGCCGGGCCAGGCGCAGTTCACCGGCGGGCGAGACCGCCGGCGGCAGCGGCGCCGGGCCGCCCGCCGGGGCGCCGGTGCGCGGCAGGTCGGCGCGGACCTCGAAACCCCCGTCGTCGAGGGGCCCGTGCCGGAAGGTGCCGCCGGCCAGCCGGACCCGCTCGGTCAGACCGATGAGGCCGCGGCCGCCCGTCACCGGACCGGGCGAACCGCCCAGCGGCGGCCCGTTGACCACTCGGACCCGGGCGCCGTCCGGGGAGTACCCGACCCGTACCGTGACCGGCGCGCCCGGGGCGTGCTTGGCGGCGTTGGTCAGCGCCTCCTGGACCACCCGGTACGCGGCGTGCTCGGCCGCCCGCGGCATCCCGTCCGGCTCGCCGGTCACGGTCAGCCGGACGTCCAGGCCCGCCGCGGCCGCCTCGGCCACCAACTGCGGGACGCCGGCGTCGGCCGGGCCCCGGGCGGTGTGCGCGTCCGTCTCGTCGCGCAGGACGCCGATCACCTCGCCGAGGCGCTCGACGGCCGCCGCCGCACCCGCCCGGATCTCCTGGGCCGCCTCACGGTGCGGCGGGGCCAGGTCCGGTGCCAGCTTCAGCGCGCCGGCCCGCAGGGCGATCAGGCTCAGGTCGTGGCCGAGGGCGTCGTGCATGTCCTGGGCGATCCTGGCCCGCTCGCGCAGCCGAGCCTGCTCGGCGACCAGTTGCTGCTCACGCTCGGCCCGCTCGGCGCGTTCCCAGCCGGCCCGCACCAGCTCCTGCGACTGCCGCCAGAACCGGCCCACCATCCACGGCCCCATCCCGGCGCAGACCAGGACCGAGACCACCGACGTCGCCTGCACCGACCAGGCCGGGACCATGACGGCCACCAGCGTCACGGCCGTCACCAGGACCGCGAGCAGCACGGCCGCCTCGCGCACCCGCGCCATCCGCACCCCGGCCGCGAACGCCGCCCCGACCCCGGGAAGCGCCCACCAGAGGGACACCGCACTCAGCCCGAGCCCCCCGGCCGCCATCCCCAGCAGACCCCACTCCACCCACCGTTCTCTCCACACCCACCCGACCCTACGGACCCCGCCCACCCCCACGAATCCGCCGAAAGTCATACCCGCCACCTGAACCCACCCCCCGCACTGGAAAGCCGACCCTGCAACGGCAGATCCGGACTCCCCACCCCACCCCCGAAAGGCGGCCCGCCAACAGCAGGCACCGAGGACAGCAGCGGCCGGCGCAGGAAGTCGGACCCGCTGACTTCCCACTCCGCCCCGTCCGGGAAATCGGTCCGGCCGCCCACACCGAAGGACCAGCGAGGGCAACAGCACCCCCGGCCGGCACAGGAAGTCGGACCCGCCGACTTCCCGCTCCAGCCCATCCGAGAAGGCAGCCCCGGCCGACCTGGCGGCGACGAACACACGGAAAGCCGGCCCCACCGCACGCCGAAAGACCAACGACGGCGACAGCGCCCCCGATTGGCCACGGGAAGTCGGCCCCGTCGACTTTTCACTCCCGACCATGCAGGATGGCGGCCCCTCAGACACCGACCGGGCGACATCGAGCACGCGGAGAGCCCAACACGCGCCGGAACGCCGGGGGCGGCAACAGCACCCCTGGCCGGCGCAGGAAGTCGGACCCGCCGACATTCCACTCCGGCCCGTCCGAGAAGGCAGCCCCTCGGAAGCCGACCGGCTGGAGCGGCGATCGCAGAATGCCGGACCCGTCCGTCACCGGAAGGCCGAGGGTGGCGACAGCGCCCATGACCGGCGCAGGAAGTCGGACTCGCCGACTTCTCGCGCCCGCCGGGCCGGGGCGGCGATGGCGCCGCCGGCTTGCGTGGAGGGTCGGGCCGCTGAATTCTCAGGCCGGCAGCCCCGGGTGCGCCGGACGGGACGGCGCAGGAAGGCGGCGGGGCGGTCGGGGTTCCGGTTCAGCTGCTGGGAGGCCAGGGGGTGGCGGCGGTGCGGTGGGGTTGGAGGGTGTCGAGGGTGTGGCGTAGGCGGCGGACGGCGGGGTGGTGGGGGCCTTCGCGGCGTTCGCGGTCGAAGAGGAGCTGGAGCAGCCACGACCAGGCCGCCTCGGTCTCGCCGAGCGAGGCCAGCTGGACACCGATCCGCTCTCGGAGGTCCAGCAGCCGCTCCGGTTCGGTCTCCGGCCAGACCGCGAGCAGGGCCTGGTACTCGGCGAGCGCCTCCGCGCCGCGTCCGAGCTGTTCGAGGCACTCGGCGATCCGGTAGCGCGGTTCCAGGGCCCGCCGGCCGTGCGGTCCGCCCTCGGCGGTGGCCGCGAGCAGCCGGTACTCCGTCAGGGCCTCCTGGTGGCGCCGCTCCTGGAGCAGGGTGCGGGCGTAGATGGTCCGGACGGTGCGGACCATCGCCGCCCCGTCGCCGAGTTCGGAGCGGCCGCGCGCCAGCAGCCGGGCGGCGAGGTCGAGCACCTCGGGGCGCCGGCCCGCGTCGACCAGGTCGGAGAGCCGGGCGCAGGCCGCCGGGAAGTCCTCGGCAGGGGTGGGCACCACGGCGGGTACGACCGACCCGGCGGGCACGGCGGCCGACAGGAACGGGGGCGGCTCGGCCCGGGCCGGCGCCACCGGGGCGGCGGCCACCGGGCGGGGCTGAGGCTGGAGCGGGTGCCGGTACGGGCGGGCCGGGTCGGGCAGCGGGCCGAACCGGGGCTGCGGCACGGGGACGGCTGCGGGCAGCAGCGGAAGGAGCCGGCCGTACACCTCCTGCGCGTCGGCCGGGCGGTCCTCGGGCCGCTTGGCGAGCAGGTCGAGGACCAGCCGCTCCAGCGGCGCCGGCACCTCGGGGCGCAGGTCGCGCAGCGGCACCGGCGGGTCGTCGACGTGCCGCCGCAGCAGCCCCAGGGCGGTGGGCGCGCGGAACGGCCCCTCGCCGGCCAGCATCTCGTGCAGCAGGCAGCCGAGCGCGTACAGGTCGCTGCGCGGGTCGACGGTGGCGGACAGCGCCTGCTCCGGCGCCATGTAGGAGGGGCTGCCGATCGGGACGCCGGTGAGCGTGAGGCGGGTGGACGCGGGGTCGATCGCGGTGGCGATGCCGAGGTCGAGCAGGACGGTCCGGCCGTCCTCGCGGACCATCACATTGCTGGGCTTGAGGTCCCGGTGGACGACCGGCACGGCGTGCACGGCGGCCAGCGCGGCGCAGAGCTGGGCGGCCACCGAGACCGCGCGCTCGACCGGGAACGGCGCGTCCTCGGCGATCAGGTCGGCCAGGCTGACGCCGGACACGCGCTGCATGACCAGGTACAGCTCGCCGCCGTCCTCGCCCGCGTCGAAGACGGTGACCAGGCCGGGGTGGTCGAGCGCGGCGGTGGTGCGGCACTCGCGCAGGAAGCGGTGGCGCAGCTCGTCGCCGGGCCGGAGGTGTCCGGCGGTGGCGGGGTCGGCGGCGCCGGTGGCGGCGAGCAGGTGGTCGGTGCGCAGCAGCTTGACGGCGACCGGACGGGCGAGCCGTTCGTCACGGCCGGCCCAGACCTGGCCCATGCCGCCGTGGCCGATCTTCTCGGTGAGGTGGTAGCGGCCGCCGATCACCCGGGCGACGGTCACGGGCGGTCCTCGCGGGCCTGCCGGCGCAGCAGTTCGCCGAGTTCGCGCAGTTCGTCGGAGGTGGCGGGACCGGCGGCCCCGGGTGCGGCGGCCGGTCCGGGGCCGGCGGCGCGTACGGGCGGGTGGGAGATGGCCGACGGGTGGGAGTCGACGGCGGGGTACGGCCGGGCGGCCTGCGGGTAGGGGGCGCCGGTCCCGTACGGCTGGGCGGCCGGGTACGGCTGCGCGGGCTGCGGGTACGGCTGGACGGGTGCGGCGGGCGCCGGGTACCCGTACCCGGCCGGCGGCGCGTAGGACCCGGCCGGAGCGGGCGGCTGCGCCGACCGGCCCGACGACCACACCACCTGGCGGTCCAGCAGCAGGAAGTGCACCGGCGGGGTGAACCACAGCAGCACCATCATCGTGGTGCCGACCGCGTCGGCGAGCGGGGCGTCGCCCTTGGGGTAGCTGCCGGCGATCCCCATGCAGATGAAGAAGGTGAGGAAGAGTCCGGCGTAGACGACCGCGCCCAGGATGTCGTACGGCCGACGGCGGCGGACCGCGAGCAGCAGCGAGGGGACCATGCCGAGCAGGCCGACGGAGAGCAGCGGCGCGAGGACCACCAGGACCCGGCCGGGCACGCCGTACGGCCCGGCCTGCCGTTCGGCGCCCCTCGGGGGGACGGCCATGGTCGGGGCGTAGGCCTGCGGTCCGGTGCCGGGTATGCCGCCGGTGGGCGCACCACCGGGCGGTGGGCCGAACTGCCCGGGGTACTGCCCTGACATGCGCGCTCCTGAGCGGGTGAGGACGACGGCGGTCCCGATCACGGAACCGGCTCCGCACACCGTACCGCCCGCACCCGTCGCGCCGGAGTCCTTCCACCGCTCCCGAATCACACGCCCCGAGTGCACGTACCGCGCGCCCTGCGCCCGACGCCGGAGCAGGAAG
>NZ_JBHVER010000145.1:0-21489 GCF_042802195.1 Kitasatospora sp. NPDC057500
CCCCCGGAGCTCCGGCGACCTCGGGCGACCGTTCGACGCCCGATCAAAGGTCTACACCAATTACCCGGAGCCTCTTGTCAACTGACCTCTTCGCCTGGTGAGCTGTGCGCTGGGACACACGGGACAATCCCCACGCACGGGAAACGACCCCGATCATGACTCATGAGGAGTGCGCGTTGAGCAACGAGAGCCTGGCCAACCTGCTCAAGGAGGAGCGGCGCTTCGCCCCGCCGGCAGAGCTCGCCGCAGCCGCCAACGTCACCGCGGCCGCGTACGCTCAGGCCTCCGAGGACCGCCTCGGCTTCTGGGCCGAGCAGGCCCGCCGCCTCACCTGGGCCGTCGAGCCCACCCAGACCCTCGACTGGTCCAACCCGCCGTTCGCCAAGTGGTTCGCCGACGGCAAGCTCAACGTGGCCTACAACTGCGTCGACCGGCACGTCGAGGCCGGCAACGGCGACCGGGTCGCCATCCACTTCGAGGGCGAGCCCGGCGACGGCCGCTCGATCACCTACGCCCAGCTCAAGGACGAGGTCTCGCAGGCCGCCAACGCGCTGCTGGAGCTCGGTGTCGCCAAGGGCGACCGGGTCGCGATCTACCTGCCGATGATCGCCGAGGCGGTCGTCGCGATCCTCGCCTGCGCCCGGATCGGCGCCACCCACTCGGTGGTCTTCGGCGGCTTCTCCGCCGACGCCGTGGCCTCCCGCATCCAGGACGCCCAGGCCAAGCTGGTCATCACCGCCGACGGCGGCTACCGCCGCGGCAAGCCGTCCGCGCTCAAGCCGGCCATCGACGAGGCGCTGACCAAGGTCGAGGGCGTCGAGCACGTCCTGGTCGTGCGCCGCACCGGCCAGGAGATCGCCTGGACCGAGGGCCGCGACGTCTGGTGGCACGAGGCCACCGCGCGCCAGTCCACCGAGCACACCCCCGAGGCGCACGACGCCGAGCACCCGCTCTTCATCCTCTACACCTCGGGCACCACCGGGAAGCCCAAGGGCATCCTGCACACCTCGGGCGGCTACCTCACCCAGGCCAGCTACACCCACCACGCCGTCTTCGACCTCAAGCCGGAGACCGACGTCTACTGGTGCACCGCCGACATCGGCTGGGTCACCGGCCACTCCTACATCGTCTACGGCCCGCTCTCCAACGGCGCCACCCAGGTCATCTACGAGGGCACCCCGGACACCCCGCACCAGGGCCGGTTCTGGGAGATCGTCCAGAAGTACGGCGTGACCATCCTCTACACCGCGCCGACCGCGATCCGGACCTTCATGAAGTGGGGCGACGACATCCCCGCGAAGTTCGACCTGTCCTCGCTGCGGGTGCTGGGCAGCGTCGGCGAGCCGATCAACCCCGAGGCGTGGATCTGGTACCGCGAGCACATCGGCGCCGGCAAGGCCCCGATCGTGGACACCTGGTGGCAGACCGAGACCGGCGCGATCATGATCAGCCCGCTGCCGGGCGCCACCGAGACCAAGCCGGGCTCCGCCCAGCGCGCGCTGCCGGGCATCGCGGCCACCGTGGTCGACGACAACGCCGTCGAGGTCCCCAACGGCTCCGGCGGCTACCTGGTGCTCACCGAGCCGTGGCCGTCCATGCTGCGCACCATCTGGGGCGACGACCAGCGCTACATCGACACCTACTGGTCGCGCTTCGAGGGCCGCTACTTCGCCGGTGACGGCGCCAAGAAGGACGAGGACGGCGACATCTGGCTGCTCGGCCGGGTCGACGACGTCATGCTGGTCTCCGGCCACAACATCTCGACCACCGAGGTCGAGTCGGCCCTGGTCGGGCACCCGTCGGTGGCCGAGTCGGCCGTCGTCGGCGCCACCGACGCCACCACCGGCCAGGCGATCGTCGCCTTCGTGATCCTGCGCGGCAGCGCCACCGACAGCCCCGAGCTGGTCGAGGAGCTGCGGGCGCACGTCGGCCGCACGCTCGGCCCGATCGCCAAGCCGAAGCAGATCAAGGTGGTCGGCGAGCTGCCGAAGACCCGCTCCGGCAAGATCATGCGCCGCCTGCTGCGCGACATCGCCGAGGGCCGCGAGGTCGGTGACACCACCACCCTGGCCGACTCCACGGTGATGAACCTCATCCAGGCCCAGCTTCCGGCGGCGGGCAGCGAGAGCTGACCCACAGCGGAAGACGTGCGTGACGGTGCCCCGGGTGGTCGTGACCGCCCGGGGCACCGCCGTGTCCGGACCACCGCGCGCCCGCTCCGGGCACACCCCGGCGCACCCGGTCGCCGTGCACAACGGGCCGCGGGCGGCTAAGTCCTTTAAGAGGACGATCCGGATATCGCCTTGTCGCCACGCTACAATGTCAAAGACGCATCAAGATCCGCGTCACAGGGCGAGCCGGGAAGTCTGGTCGGCGGTGCACCACAGGTGCATCCACACACCGTCCCCTCGCCCCCAGGAGGCCGCGCGTGGCCAGCCAGCCGCCCGTTCACGAGCCGACCCCGACGCCGACGCCCCAGCGCCGCCAGTTCCTCGGCAGGCTGCCCCTCCCCGAGCGGAGCTACCTCGCGGACGCCCTGCGGACCGAGACCGTCGGCGGCGTCCTGCTGCTCGTCGCGGCCGTCGTCGCGCTCGTCTGGGCCAACGTCTGGCCGGACGCCTACCAGTCCGTCCTGAACCACACCGTCGGCCCCTCCGCCCCGCTCCACCTGGACCTCACCCTGGGCACCTGGGCCAAGGACGGGCTGCTGACGATCTTCTTCTTCGTGGCCGGCATCGAGCTCAAGCGCGAGTTCGTGGCGGGAGAGCTGCGCAACCCCCGCGCGGCGATGCTGCCCGTCATCGCCGCCGTCTGCGGAGTCGTGCTCCCCGCCGTGCTGTACACCGTCGTCAACGTCGGTCCCGGCGGACACCCCAGCGGATGGGCCGTCCCCACCGCCACCGACATCGCCTTCGCGCTCGGCGTACTCGCCGTGGTCGGCAGCCACCTGCCCTCCGCGCTGCGCGCCTTCCTGCTCACCCTCGCGGTGGTGGACGACCTGATCGCGATCCTGATCATCGCGGTCTTCTACAGCTCCGGCATCAAGTTCTGGGCGCTCGGTCTGGCCTTCGCCGGGCTCGTGCTGTTCTGGTTCCTGCACCGGCGCGGGGTGCACGGCTGGTACCTGTTCGTCCCGCTCGCCTTCGTGAACTGGGCGCTGATGCACGAGAGCGGCGTGCACGCCACGGTGGCGGGCGTCGCGATGGGCCTGATGCTCCGCTGCCACCGGGAGGGCGACGAGAAGCACTCCCCCGGCGAGCACATCGAGCACCTGGTCCGGCCGATCTCGGCCGGGCTCGCCGTGCCGGTCTTCGCCCTGTTCGCGGCCGGGGTGGGGATCTCCGGCTCGGCGCTGCGCGAGGTGTTCACCCAGTCCGCCCCCTTCGGCATCGTGCTCGGCCTGGTGGTCGGCAAGTCCGTCGGCGTCTTCGGCGGCACCTGGCTGACCGCCCGCTTCACCCGCGCCGAGTTGAACCCGCAGCTCAAATGGGCCGACATGTTCGCCGTCTCGGTGCTGGCCGGCATCGGCTTCACCGTCTCGCTGCTGATCAGCGAGCTGGCCTTCCCGGACGACCCGGCGCTCGCCGACCGGGCCAAGGCCGCCGTCCTGGTGGGCTCGCTGATCTGCGCGCTGTCCGCCACCGTGCTGCTGAAGCTGCGCAACCGGCACTACCGCGCGCTGTGCGAGGAGGAGGACCGCGACCTCGACGGTGACGGCATCCCGGACGTCTACCAGCTCGACGACCCCGCCTGGCAGGCCCGCACGGCCGCACAGGCGCAGCACACCGGGGCGCAGCACACCGACACGCGCCCCACCGAGGCCCAGCACACCGACCCGGGCCCGACACGCCCGGCCGTCGAACACCGCGACGAAGGCCGCGACGAAGCCCACTGAACGCCGCACCGGAGCCCGCTGAGCGGCCCGCACGTCGGAACACGTCCCTCCGGCGGGGCCCCGGAGTGGTGTCCGCTCGTCCGGTAGGGGCATGATTCTGAACTGTCGACAGTCCACCGGAAGAGGAGAACCGCTGATGCCCGCAGGAGCCGCAGACCCGTCCAGCAACGGCCGGGCGCCCTACGAGGGCGAGCGTTCGGTGGGGCAGCTGTTCGCCGCGGCCACCGCCGACCTGTCCGCCCTGGTCCACGACGAGATCGCGCTCGCCAAGGCCGAGATCCGCGCCGACGTCAAGCGCGGCGTCTCCGGCGGCGTCTCGCTGGGCGTCGCCGGCGTGGTCGCGCTGGCCGCCGTCCCGATGCTGAGCGCGGCCGCGGCGTTCGGCATCCACGCGCTGGGCCTGTCGCTCGGCTGGTCGTTCCTGATCGTGGCCGGCGCATACCTGCTGCTGGCCGTGCTGCTGGGCCTGCTGGCGCTGCGTTCGTTCAAGAAGATCGAGAAGCCGGTCCGGACCATCGAGGGTGCGCAGAAGACCGCCGACGTGCTGAAGAACGCGCGGCCGCGTCCCGCCACCAAGGAGGAGATCGACCGCGCCCTGGGCCGCATCCCGTAAGCCCGCCCGCCCCGAAGGCCTTCCCACCCTGAAGGTCTTCCGGCCCCGCAGACCTCCCGCCCCGCAGGCGCCCTCGCACGCCAGGGGCGCGCCGGGAACGCGCCAGGCACGCGCCGGGGTCTTCGCGGGGACGTGCGCCCGGTGCGCGGCGGGCCGGAGGGGCCCGAGTGCGAGTGCCGGGCGCGTGTCCGGCGCGCGGATGTGACACGCTCTCGGTATGTCGCTCGACCAGAAGCCCGTGCCCGCGCAGCCGTCCGCCAGCTCCGGCCTCAACACCCCCGGCGACGCCCAGGACACCCCCCCGGCCGCCTGGGACGTCCGGCAGGCCGGGCCGTGGATCCACCGCGACCTCGCCGCCAACGGCGCGCGGTTCCACATCGCCGAACTCGGCGAGGGCCCGCTGGTCCTGCTGGTGCACGGCTGGCCCGAGTACTGGTGGGCCTGGCGCCACCAGCTGACCGCGCTGGCCGCCGCCGGCTACCGGGCCGTCGCCGTGGACCTGCGCGGCATCGGCGGCAGCGACCGCACTCCGCGCGGTTACGACCCCGGCAACCTCGCGCTGGACATCACCGGGGTGATCCGCTCGCTCGGCGAGGACCGGGCGCACCTGGTCGGCCATGCCTCCGGCGGCACGCTGGCCTGGGTGGCGGCCGTGATGCGGCCGTCGGTGATCCAGAGCCTCACCGTGGTCTCGGCCGCGCACCCCCGCGACCTCCGCCGGGCACTGCTCACCGACCGCAAGCAGATGGCCGCCTTCGAGCACGTGCTGGGCTTCCAGCGTCCGTGGATACCGGAGCGCCGCCTGGTCGCCGACGACGCCGCGCTGGTCGGCCGCTACCTGGACGCCTGGACCGGCCGCAACCAGCTGGACCGCGCGGCGGTGGCCGCGTACCGGCAGGCGATCCAGATCCCCAGCACCGCGCACTGCTCGATCGAGCCGTACCGCTGGCTGCTGCGCTCGATGGCCCGGCCGGACGGCATCCAGTTCGCCCGCCGGATGAAGAAGCCGATCACCGCCCCCACCCTGCACGTCCAGGGCGCGGCGGACCCGGTGCTGCTGTCGCACACCGCGCTGGGCGGCGGCGAGTACGTCGCGGCGCCGTACCGCTGGCGGCTGCTGCCGGGGGTCGGGCACTTCCCGCACGAGGAGGCGCCGGAGCAGTTCACCGCCGAGCTGCTGGACTGGATCGGCCGGCACAAGGACTGAAGGACCAATGGCCTCCCCCGGAAAGAGGGCACGGGGCCGAGGGTCCCGGCGCCCGGATGGGCGAACGGGGTCGAAGGTCCCAACTCCCTTGATATGACGTTCATATGACAAACGCATAGGCCACGTTGGTGGCCCACCGGGCGGTTACCCCCGTCGGCCCAGGGGCATCCATTGCGGTATGACCTGGATGCCCGATCGCGGCGGCGCCCCGCGCGGCCGACAGCACAGCAACAGCCCGCAGCGTTCCGCCGCCCACCGCCCCGAGTGGGCGGACGACCACGGTTACGACCACGGGTACGACCGCAGCCACGACGGCGGTCGCGACGGCGGCTACGACACCGGCTACGACGCCGGTTTCGAAGGCGCGGGCGGCGGCCACCCGCGCACCGCGCAGCGGCAACTCGGCATCCCGCGCATCCTCGGCCGCCGCGCCCGCTGGGTGGGCGCCCGGCTCCGCCGCGACACCTGACCGACCCCGGCTCCGCCCGGTTCCCACCCTCCTCCACCCTCCTCACCCGGCTGCCGGCCGACCCCGACCGGCAGCCGCCCGGCGCCCGGCGACCACTGACCGGCGACCACTGACCGGCGACCAGCGGCGGCAGGCCGCCGACCACCGGCCACCGACCGCCCGACCGACCGCCCGGACGAGGTCAGAGCGCGCAGCCCTGGGTGTCCACCCGGCCCGTCGCCGTACTGCCCTGCTCGGCGTCCTGCCGCACCTCGGCGGCAGTCAGCACGTACCCGGTGTCCGCGCTGTCCAGCGACTTGGCGAACACCATCCCGTACACCTGGCCGTCCGGGGTGAGCAGCGGACCGCCGCTGTTGCCCTGGCGGACCAGCGAGCGCACCGAGTAGACGTCCCGGACGACCTGGCCGCGATGGTAGATGTCCGGACCGTTCGCCTGGATCCGGCCGCGGATGCGGGCCGGCTGGACGTTGAAGGCGCCGTTCTCGGGGAAGCCCGCGACGATCGCGCTGTCGTTGGTCTTCGCCTCCCCCGCGAAGGTGAGCGGCGGCGCGTTCAGCTTGGGCACGTCGAGGACGGCGATGTCGCGCTGCCAGTCGTAGCTGACCACGGTCGCGTCGTACAGCGGCCCGACGCCGCCGACCTGCACGGTCGGCTCGTCGACGCCGCCGACCACGTGGGCGTTGGTCATCACCCGGTGCGGGGCGTAGACGAAGCCGCTGCCCTCCAGCGTCTTGCCGCAGGCGGTGGCGGTGCCGACCACCTTGACCAGGCTCTGCCGCGCCTTCGCCACCGCCGGGCTGGCGGCCAGTGCCGGGTCGGGTGAGTCGACCTGGGTGATCGGCTCGTGCTCGAAGGGGTTGAACACCTGCGGGAAGCCGTTGCGGGCGAGCACCTTGGAGAAGTCCGAGAACCAGTTGGGCGCGTCGGAGGGCAGCGCGTCCTGGACACCGCCCAGCACGGCCGAGGTGCGGACCTGCTTGGAGACGGTCGGCAGGGACGTCCCGGCGAGCGCCGAGCCGATCAGCCAGGCCACCAGCAGCATCGAGATCACGTTGACCACGGCGCCGCCCGCCGCGTCCAGGGCCCGGGCCGGGCGGCGGTCGATGTGACCGCGCAGCTTCCAGCCGAAGTGCGTGGTGATCGCCTGGCCGGTCGCCGCCAGCACGATCACCACCACCACGGCGATCACCGAGGCGGTCGTCCCGGGGCTGAGGTGGTCGAGCAGCAGCGGCAGCAGTTGGACGGCCAGCAGACCGCCGCCCAGGAAGCCGAGGACCGACAGCACGCCGACCACGAAGCCCTGCCGGTAGCCCGAGACGGCGAAGCCGATGGCGGCGGCGATCAACAGCACATCCAGGACGTTCACCCGGACACCCTCCCACGACGGACCACCCGACCGGGGGAACGAACGCCGAATCCGGCCGGGACCCCGCGAAGGCCGGCCCCGCCCGCCGCCGCGGCCCCGCAGGTTCCGGCCCCGCCCGCCGCCGCGACCCCGCAGCGCCCGGCCCCGCCCGCCGCCCGGTGGTTCACAGCGCCCCGGCGTCGCGGCCGAGCAGCGCCCGGGACCGCTCCAGATCGCCCTGCACCAGCTCCAGCGCCTCGTCCGAGAGGTCGACGATCCGGTCCGCGTCCCACGGCCGCTCCAGGCCGCTGTGGTGCAGCACCCGGTCGATCACCCCGGCGGTGAAGCCCCAGACCAGCCGCCCGCCGACCGCGAAGGCCGGGCCGAGGTGTCCGGACGGGTGCCGCAGCCGGGCCCGGTTGTCGGGGTCGGTCAGCTCCGCGATCGGCACCCGGAACACCGCGCCGGTCTCCCCCAGGTCCACCGGGCGGACCGGCGACTCCTCGCGCCACCAGCCGAGCACCGGGGTCACCACGAACCGGCTGACCGGGATGTACAGCGCGGGCAGGGTGGCGAAGACCTGCACCCCGTCCGGCTCCAGGCCGGTCTCCTCCCAGGCCTCGCGCAGCGCCGCCGCCACCGGCCCGGGCCCCGCCGGGTCGCCGTCCTCCGGGTCCAGCGCACCGCCCGGGAAGGACGGCTGCCCGGCGTGCGAGCGCAGCGAGCGGGCCCGTTCGATGAGCAGCAGGTCGGGCCCGGACTCGGCCTCGCCGAACAGCATCAGCACGGCCGCCGCCCGGCCGCCCTCGGCGGGCGGCAGGAAGCGGCTCAGTTGCTCGGGCAGCACCCGCTCCGCGGCCTCCCGGACCGGCTCCAGCCAGGTCGGCAGCCCGTCCCGCTCGACCCGCCGCTCGGTCCCCCGCCCGACCTGCGACTCCCCCAGCGGCTCCGCGGAGCGTTCCCCCCGCCCGCTCATTCGGACACCGCCAGGTCGGCGACCTGGCCCTGGTGCGCGGCGGCGTCCGCGCGGGCACCGGCCTCGCCCGGGAAGTCGGCGGGCGGCCGCAGCCGCTGGCCCGGGTGGCCGCCCAGCTCGTACTTCAGCAACTTCGCCGCCTTCTCCGGGTCGGTCTCGCCCTCCCCGTAGGAGGGGCAGAGCGGTGCGATCGGGCAGGCCCCGCAGGCCGGCTTCTGGGAGTGGCAGATGCGTCGGCCGTGGAAGACCACCCGGTGCGAGAGCATCGTCCACTCGGACTTCGGGAAGATCTCCGCGACCGCCGCCTCGACCTTCACCGGGTCGTCCTCGGCGGTCCACCCGAACCGGCGGGCCAGCCGCCCGAAGTGGGTGTCCACGGTGATCCCGGGGACCCCGAAGGCGTTGCCGAGGACGACGTTGGCGGTCTTGCGGCCGACGCCGGGCAGGGTGACCAGGTCGACGAGCCGGCCGGGGACCTCCCCGTCGAACTCGTCGCGCAGCGCGATCGACAGGCCGATCAGCGACTTCGCCTTGTTCCGGAAGAAGCCGGTCGGCCGGATGATCTCCTCCAGCTCCGCCGGGTCCGCCGCCGCCATGTCCTCCGGCGACGGGTACTTCGCGAACAGCGCCGGCGTCGTCTGGTTCACCCGCAGATCGGTGGTCTGCGCCGACAGCACGGTGGCCACCAGCAGCTGGAAGGGGTTCTCGAAGTCCAGCTCCGGATGCGCGTACGGGTACAGCTCCGCCAGCTCGCGGTTGATCCTCCGGGCCCGCCGCACCATCGCCAGTCGCGACTCCGGCTTGCGCACCACGGCCGCCCTGCCCGCCGGCTTCCCTGCGGACGCGGTCTTCCGGACCTTGCTCTCTGCCATGCGTGAAGGCTACGCCGGACGGCCGTGCTCCTGCGGCGGATCGGCCAGGCCCGCCGCCCCTCCACCGGCCACGCGGCGGCCACACGGCGGCCACGCGCCGACGGGCACGTGTCAGGGGCAGGTGACGACCGGCCCGGCCCAGGAGAGTCCGCCGCCGAAGCCGAGCAGCAGGGCGGGGGCGCCGCTGGGCACCTCGCCGCGTTCGACCAGTTCGGCGAGGGCGAGCGGGACGGAGGCGGCCGAGGTGTTGCCGGACTCGACGACGTCTCGGGCCACCACCGCGCCGGTGGCGCCGAGGCGCTCGGCCAGGGCCTCGATGATCCGCAGGTTGGCCTGGTGGGTCACCACCGCGCCCAGGTCGGCGGGGGTGAGGCCGGCCCGGCGGCAGGCCTCCTCGGCGATCGGCGCCAGGGTTCCGGTCGCCCAGCGGTACGGCGACCGGGGCGCCGCCGACCGCACCCGGCGGGCGATGCGGCGACTGCTCGGCCTGCCGGACCCGGGCGCCGGGCGCCGGGCGGCCCACGGCGCTCGCCGAGCTGCCCGCGCCCCAGGAGGCCTGACGCGGGCCCGGTCGGTCACCGCCCCCGTCAGCCCCGGAACAGCGCGTCGACGTCGCCGAAGCCCAGCGCACCGGCGGGCGCCGTCAGGGTTCCGGGGCCGAGCAGTTCCGCGGCGGCCCGGCGGGCGGCGGTGTAGGCGAGCTGCGCCACCGCCGTACCCGCGCTGATCCGGCGCACCCCGGCGGCGGCGAGTTCGGCGACGGACGGACCGCCGGCCACCGCCATCGCGTTGACCGGCAGCGGCGAGCGCGCGCAGAGCGCGGCCAGCGCGTCGAGGTCCAGCAGACCCGGCACGAAGAGGCCGTCGGCGCCCGCCGCCACGTACGCCTCGGCCCGGACCAGCACGTCGTCGAGCCCGCCGAGACCGAACAGGAAGACGTCCGTGCGGGCGTTGACCAACAGCTCCGGCAGGCCCGCCGCCTCCGCCGCCGTCCGGGCCGCGCGCAGCCGGACGGCCTGCTCGTCCACCGCGAACAGCGGGCCGCCGACCGCCGCCGAGTCCTCCAGGTTGACGCCGGCCGCGCCCGCCCCGACCAGCGCCCGGACGGTCCCGGCGACATCGGCGGGCGCGGGCCCGTAGCCGCCCTCGGCGTCCACGGTGACCGGCAGGTCCACGGCCGCCGCCACCCGGCGGGCGGCCTCCACGGCGCTCGCCCGGTCGAGGCACTGGCCGTCGCCCCGGCCCAGTGACCAGGAGACGCCGCCGCTGGTGGTGGCGATCGCGGCGGCGCCCGCGGCGGCGATCACGGCGGCGCTGCCGGCGTCCCAGGCGTTCGGCAGCACGAGCACGCCGTCGGCGACCAGCGCCCGCAGGCGTTCGGCCTTGGCGCGGAGAGCGGCGGCGGGCGGGAGCGGGGCGGACGTGGTCATGCGGGGTCACCGGCCTTCGGGAATCGGCGTGGATGGTGCGGCGACGGCATCCTGCGCGCGGCGGGCGTCCCGGCTCCAATGATTAAGCTGGAGCCGAATCGAAGAGCGGGGGTGGGGCACCGATGCGGACCGAGCTGGCGCTGTCGGCCGACGACCTGGCACGCACCAGGTTCGCCGTCTCCCCGATGTGGGAGGTGGTGACCAGCCTCCGGATGCTCGCCCAGCCGGTCGTCCCCGCGCCGCACCGGCACTGGGCCGCGCAGGTCCGCCCCCGGCTGGCCGCCGCCGGGCCCGCCGTCCGGCGGCTGGCCGCGATGGTCCCGCCCGCCGGTCACCTGCCGGACTTCCTCAACCCCGTCCCCTCCACCGCCGCGCCCGCGCTCGCCGACGAGCTGGCCGTCATCACCGCGACCTCCCCTGAACCGGTCCGCGCCGACCTCGCCCTGCTGGCCGCCGAGCGGGGCGGCCGGCTGCCCGTCGAGCTCGAACCGCTCCACCGCGACCCGGCCGCCCGGCTGCCCCGGCTCGCGGCCGACATCGAGGCGTACTGGGAGCTCGCGCTGGCGCCGTACTGGGCCAGGATCCGCGCCCTGCTCGACGCCGACGTACTGCACCGGGCCCGTCAGGCGGTCGGGCACGGCACCGCCCGGGTGCTCGACGACCTGCACGGGACGGTCCGCTGGGACGGCCGCGGGCACGGGGCGCTGCGGCTGGAGCAGCGGCACTGCGCGGTCGAACGGCTGGACGCCGGGGCCGGCCTGGTGCTGGTGCCCTCGGTGTTCGCCTGGCCCCGGGTGCTGACCCGCGCGCTGCCGCCGGACCCGCCGCAGCTCGCCTATCCGGCGCGCGGGATCGCCACCCTCTGGGAGCCCCGCCCGGCCGCCGACGCACCGGAGGCGCTCGCCGCCGTCCTCGGCCGCTCCCGGGCCCGACTGCTCGCCGAGCTCGACGCACCGGCCTCCACCACCGAACTGGCGCGGCGCACCGGGCTCTCCGCCGCCGGCGCCTCCCAGCACCTCACCGCGCTGCGCGCGGCCGGGCTGACGAGCGCGCACCGCGCCGGTCACGCCGTGCTGCACGCCCGGACGGCCCTCGCCGACGCCCTGCTCGACCCCGGCCTGCGCTGACCTGTCCCCTCCTGCGCCGACCTGTCCCCTCCTGACCCGCCCCGGCCCGCCCGGCCTGCCCGGCCGGTCCTCCAGCGACCGATCGAGACCGATCCCGACCGAACCGGATCGGATCCGACACGAACTCCACCCCGGGCCGATCATCCCTGACCGAACCGCCCGGCCCGACCCACCGGCTGACCTGCCGGTTCGGCCCGTTCCCGGGACGAACCCGGCGGTACGAATGGCCCCGCGCAGCACACCTCCGCACACCCCCTCCTCATATGATCGGAGCGACATGCGCCATGCTTGGTGATGCAGAGCACTGTACGAACTTGTGCCGGAGGGCTTGACGGCCGGCCGGCCGAGAAGGAGGAAGCACGTGGACGACGTTCTGCGGCGCGCCGCACTCTTCGCGGCACTCGACGACGAACAGGCCGGCGAGCTGCGCGCTTCCATGACCGAGGTGACGCTCGCCCGCGGCGAGTCGCTGTTCCACGAGGGCGACCCGGGCGACCGCCTGTACGTCGTCGCCGAGGGCAAGGTCAAGCTGCACCGCGCCTCGCCGGACGGCCGCGAGAACATGCTCGCCGTCCTCGGCCCCAGCGAGATGATCGGCGAACTCTCGCTGTTCGACCCGGGTCCGCGCACCGCCACCGCGAGCGCGCTGACCGAGGTCAAGCTGCTCGGCCTCGGCCACGGCGACCTCCAGCCCTGGCTGCACGCCCGCCCCGAGGTCTCGATCGCACTGCTGCGCGCGATCGCCCGCCGCCTGCGCCGGACCAACGACGTGATGTCCGACCTGGTCTTCTCCGACGTGCCCGGGCGCGTCGCCAAGGCCCTGCTGGACCTCTCCCGCCGCTTCGGCGTGCAGTCCGAGGAAGGCATCCACGTCGCCCACGACCTCACCCAGGAGGAGCTGGCCCAGCTGGTCGGCGCCTCCCGCGAGACGGTCAACAAGGCGCTCGCCGACTTCGCCGGCCGCGGCTGGCTGAAGCTGGAGGCCCGCGCGGTCGTCCTGCTGGACGTCGAGCGGCTCTCCCGCCGGTCCCGGTAACCGCGCACCGCACCACGGGAAGGGCCCGTACGCTCCGGCGTACGGGCCCTTCACCTGTGCGGGCGTCAGTCCGGGATCAGTCCGGGATCAGTCCGTGGTCCCGGAGGTACCGCAGCTGCGCGCGGACCGACAGTTCGGCGGCCGGCCACAGCGAGCGGTCCACGTCCGCGTAGACCCGGGCCACCACCTCGGCGGCCGTCCGGCAGCCGGCCTCGACCGCCGTCTCGACCTGGGCCAGCCTGGCCGCCCGGTGCGCCAGGTAGTAGTCCACCGCGCCGAGCGCGTCCGCGAGCACCGGCCCGTGGCCGGGCAGCACCGTGCGCACCCCGTGCTCGGCGGCCATGGTGTGCAGGTGGCGCAGCGAGTCCAGGTAGTCGCCGAGCCGGCCGTCCGGGTGGGCGACCATCGTGGTGCCGCGGCCGAGCACGGTGTCCCCGGTGAGGACCGCGCCGTCGGCCGGCAGGTGGAAGGTCAACGAGTCCGAGGTGTGTCCGGGCGTGGCGACGACCCGCAGGTCGAGGCCGCCGACGTCCAGGCGCTCGCCGTGGGTGAGGCCCTCGGAGCCGAGCCGGTGCGCCGGGTCCAGCGCGCGGACCTCGGTCCCGGTCAGCTCCGCGAACCGGGCCGCGCCCTCGGAGTGGTCGGCGTGCCCGTGGGTCAGCAGGGTGAGCGCCACCCGCTGCCCCCGCTGCTCGGCGGTCTCGATCACCCGGCGCAGGTGGCCCTCGTGCAGCGGGCCCGGGTCGATCACCACCGCGAGGTCCGAGCCCGGCTCGGCGAGCAGCCAGGTGTTGGTGCCGTCGAGCGTCATCGGGGACGGGTTCGGCGCCAGCACGCAGAGCGCACGGGCGGTGGCCTCGCCGCCGATCGCGGCGGCGGGGTCACCGGGCAGGAGTCCGCTCACCGGCCGCCCTCGCCGTCGCGATGCAGCAGGCGCAGGGGCAGCGTCCGGACGAGGGCGCGCTGGGCCACCTCGGTGAAGCGGACCTGGCCGCTGTCACAGGCCGGGGTGCGCGGGGTCAGGCTGCGGGCGGGCATCTCGGGTGCCGTCCGGCGAGCCACGTCGTTGTGGGTCATCGGGCGTCGGTCCTTTCCGTATGAAGGGGACAGGATGGGAGGGGCAGGGTCAGGGGGCGGTCGTCAGGGGACGGGATCAGGAGCGCGGCGTCAGCCGGTGCGCCCCTCGGGGAAGCTGCCGTCGATGGTCAGTTCGTCGTACCCCGGCCAGCGCACGGTCAGCCGCTCGCCGCGCACCTCGGCGCGGCCGAGTACCGGCTCCAGTGAGCGCCCGGCCGCCGCGGCCAGCGCCTCGGCGGCGCTGCGCACCGGCAGCAGCTCGCGCAGCACGGTGACGGTCGGCGGCAGCATGCCGTACCGGCCCTCCTCGTAGCCGCGCACGGCCTCGGCCGGGGTGAGCCAGGCGACCCGGTCGGCCTCGCCGACCTCGCGGGCGGCGTCCTGCCCGGGCGGCAGGGCGGCCACGAAGAACCAGGTGTCGTAGCGGCGTTCCTCGAACGCCGGGGTGATCCAGCGCGCCCAGCCGGCCAGCAGGTCGCTGCGCAGCAGCAGGCCGTGGTCGCGCAGGAAGTCGGCGAAGGAGAGCTCGTGGGCCTCCAGCGCGGCGCGCTCGGCGCTCCAGTCGCGGGGCTCGGCGACGCTGCCGGCGTCGGGGCCGGCCAGCAGTACCCCGGCCTCCTCGAAGGTCTCGCGGACCGCGGCGCAGACCACCGCCTGCGCGGTCGCGGGGTCCACCCCGAGCCGCTCGGCCCAGGCGCGCGGACCGGGGCCGGCCCAGCCGAGTTCGGCCTCGGCGTCCCGGCGGTCCACCCCGCCGCCCGGGTAGGCGTACATGCCGGCGGCGAACGCCATCGAGGTGCGGCGGCGCAGCAGGTACGCCTCGGGGCCGACGGCCGTGTCCGCGCCCGTGCCCGGGTCGACGCCCACGCCCGTGCCCGCGACCGGGTCGACGCCCGCGCCCGGGTCCCGGAGCAGCACCACGGTGGCGGACGGCTTCGGCACGGACGGGGTCAGCTCGCCGGCGTCGGCCGCCCTGATCCGGGCGGGCCAGCCGGGCGGCATCGGGAGCGTCGTTGCTCGCTGGTCCATGCCCGGATGCTAAGCGCCCGGGGGCGGGGTTGGACAGGGGTGATCCCTTGTCCGGCCCCGCCCCCGGCGGGCGCGCGCGTCCGGGTGCGGCTCAGGCTCCGGCGCGGACGCGGACCTGCAGCTCGACCTCGACCGGGGCGTCCAGCGGAAGCACGGTGACGCCGACCGCGCTGCGGGCGTGCACACCGGCGTCGCCGAGGACCTGGCCGAGCAGCTCGCTGGTGCCGTTGATCACACCGGGCTGGCCGGTGAAGTCGGGGGCGGAGGCGACGAAGCCGACCACCTTGACGACCTGCTCGACCAGGTCGAGGTCGCCGATCACCGACTTGACGGCGGCCAGCGCGTTCAGCGCGCAGATCCGCGCGAGCTCCTTGGCCTCCTCCGGGGTGACCTCGGCGCCGACCTTGCCGGTGTTCGGCAGCTTGCCGGCCACCATCGGCAGCTGGCCGGAGGTGAAGACGAACTCACCGGTGCGCAGCGCGGGCACGTAGGCGGCGACCGGGGCGGCCACCGGCGGAAGGGTCAGGCCCAGCTCGGCGAGCTTCTCCTCGACCTTGCTCATGCCTGCTTCTCCCGCTTGAAGTAGGCCACCAGCTGCTCCGGGTTCGGGCCCGGTACGACCTGGACCAGCTCCCAGCCGTCCTCGCCGAAGTTGTCCAGGATCTGCTTCGTGGCGTGCACGAGCAGGGGTGCCGTCATGTATTCCCACTTGGTCATGGCCAGACTCTAGACGCTCCGTCCCGGCGGACCGGCACGGTCCGCGCCCGGGCGCGCTCCGGCGTGTGAGGTGGCCCACAAACCGGGCATGATTCAGGTCCGGCCCCCGGGGTAGTCCCGGCATCCGGCGCGGTCCCTGGTTACCCTCGCGGAAGGGCACCCGTGTGGTGCCGGCCCTCGGAGACGGACGGAGACGGAGCGTGGCACGCACCCCCGGCCAGGCGGCCCGGCGCGATCCCGACTGGGAGGGCGTGCGGTTGCACGTGGTCAGCGGCAAGGGCGGCACCGGGAAGACCACGGTGGCCGCGGCGCTGGCGCTGGCGCTCGCCGCGGAGGGGCACCGGACGCTGCTGATCGAGGTGGAGGGCCGGCAGGGCATCGCCGAGCTGTTCGGCATTGCGGCGCTGCCGTACGAGGAGCGCCGGATCGCCTCGGTCACCCCGGCCCAGCTGGGCCTGCCGGCCCAGGACGGCTCCGCGAACGGGGGCGGGGAGGTGCACGCGCTCGCCATCGACACCGAGCAGGCCCTGCTCGAGTACCTCGACATGTTCTACAAGCTCGGCCGGGCCGGGAAGGCGCTGCAGAAGGTCGGCTTCGTCGACTTCGCCACCACCATCGCCCCCGGCGTCCGGGACGTCCTGCTGACCGGCAAGGCCTGCGAGGCCGCCCGCCGCAAGGGCCCGGACGGGCGGCGGCGGTACGACGCGGTGGTGATGGACGCGCCGCCGACCGGGCGGATCACCCGGTTCCTGAACGTCAACTCCGAGGTGGCCGGACTGGCCCGGATAGGCCCGATCCACAGCCAGGCGCAGGCGGTGATGCGGGTGCTGAAGTCGGCGGAGACCGCCGTGCACCTGGTCACCCTGCTGGAGGAGATGCCGGTCCAGGAGACCGTCGACGGCTTCGCCGAGCTGCGTGAGGCCGGGCTGCCGGTGGGCGGGGTGCTGGTCAACATGGTCCGGCCGCCGGTGCTGGACGCGGCGGCGGTGGCGGCGGTGGACGGCGACCACCGCGAGGAGGTCGCGCTGGCCCTCGGCGAGGCCGGCCTCGGCGGGCGCTCGCGCAAGCCGGAGACCGTCCGGGCGGCGGTCGAACCGCTGATCGACCCGCTACTGGAACAGGCCAGGGAGCACGCCGAGCGGGTGGAGCTGGAGCGCGCGCGGCGCGCCGACCTGCAGCAGCTGAAGCTCCCGACGTACGAACTTCCGCTGCTGGGCGAGGGTGTGGACCTCGGCGGGCTCTACCGGCTGGCAGGCGAACTGAAGCGTCAGGGGGCAGCGTGAGCGAGCGCAGGAGCGTGGACGGCGACGGCAGCCGACTCGCCGTGGACGAGCTGATCGACAGTCCGAAGACCCGGATCATCGTCTGCTGCGGCTCCGGCGGCGTCGGCAAGACCACCACCGCGGCGGCGATCGGCCTGCGGGCCGCCGAGCGGGGCCGCAAGGTGGTCGTGCTGACCATCGACCCGGCCCGCCGGCTGGCGCAGTCGATGGGCCTGACCGAGCTCGACAACACCCCGCGGATCGTCAAGGGCGTGAGCGGCGACGGCGAGCTCCAGGCCATGATGCTCGACATGAAGCGGACCTTCGACGAGGTCGTGCTGGCCCACGCCGAACCCGAGCGGGCCCGGGCGATCATGGAGAACCCGTTCTACCAGTCGCTGTCGGCAGGCTTCGCGGGCACCCAGGAGTACATGGCGATGGAGAAGCTCGGCCAGCTGCGGGCTGCCGAGGAGTGGGACCTCATCGTCGTCGACACCCCGCCGTCGCGCTCCGCGCTGGACTTCCTGGACGCGCCGAACCGGCTCGGTTCCTTCCTCGACGGCAAGGTGATCCGGATCCTGACCGCGCCGGCCAAGGTCGGCGGCCGGTCCGCGATGAAGTTCCTGAACGCCGGGATGGGCCTGCTCACCGGCACCCTCGGCAAGATCTTCGGCGCCCAGCTGCTGACCGACGTGCAGACCTTCGTCAGCGCGATGGACTCGATGTTCGGCGGCTTCCGCGAGCGCGCGGACCGTACGTACCAGCTGCTCCAGGCGCCGGGCACGGCCTTCCTGGTGGTGGCCGCGCCGGAGCGGGACGCGCTGCGCGAGGCGGCGTACTTCGTGGACCGGCTGGCCGCCGACCGGATGCCGCTGGCCGGGCTGGTGCTCAACCGGGTGCACGGGACGGGCGCGCCGCAGCTCACCGCCGAACGGGCGCTGGCGGCGGCGGAGGCGCTGGAGGAGAACGGTTCGGAGCACACCTCGCCGGAGGCCGAACTGCTCGCGGCCGGACTGCTGCGGCTGCACGCCGAGCGGATGCAGGTGATGGTGCGCGAGCGGCGGACCCGCGACCGCTTCGTCTCGGTCTACCCGGACGTGCCGATCGTCGAGGTCGCCGCGCTGCCCGGGGACGTCCACGACCTGGACGGACTGCGGGCGATCGGCGAACGCCTCAGCGGCTCCACCGGCTGAGCCGGTCCACCGGTCCGCCCGGGCCCCCCAGCCCGGACGGACCGTCGCAGCACGGGCCGCGAGGTGATCGAGCCGCGTCGGTGCTCAAGCCGCCGGGGGCTCAGCCCGCCTGGGCGTAGTCCGTCAGTATCACGCCGGTGGCCAGCGAGGCCTCGTACTCGGTGCGCGCCGTCTCCAGCAGCCGGCGCCACGAGATCACGGTCGGCCGGCGGCGCAGCAGCGCCCGGCGCTCGCGCTCGGTCATCCCGCCCCAGACCCCGAACTCCACCCGGTTGTCCAGTGCGTCCGCCAGGCACTCCGTGCGCACGGGGCACCCGCTGCACACCGCCTTGGCGCGGTTCTGCGCCGCCCCCTGGACGAACAGTTCGTCCGGATCACTCGTGCGGCAGGCGGCCTGCGCACTCCAGTCGTCTACCCAGCCCATGCCGGCGCCGTCCTCTCCCGAATCGAGGCTCCCCCACGGCGGCAACGGCATATTCACCGTTGCCAGTTGAGGACGTTACGGAAGAACGACAGCTTGCAACAGCCCCTTCGGGCTCAATCTCGAATGGCCCAATTGGACTATGGGTGGCGATCAGCTCACTCGTTGGAGTGATCGCAGGTCGCAAGCCTTGCCAGCACCGCGGGCGCCACTCTCGCCACGCGGATCGTCACGCATTGTTACCGGACACAGGGGTACAGCCAGCGACAGCTGCCTCAAAAGCACACCAGGGGCGGGCAATTCGGGCAATTCTCATCACTCACAAGAGTGATCGATGCTGACGCAGCGAAGCTGTCGCAAGCTTGTGACAAGCGTAGGCGAACACCTGCCCCGGTGTGTGGCATTCGGCAACGTAGGGTTCTCCTCATGGCACCGAAGCTCCCCCAGGCATCCCCGCCCCCCGGCAACACCGGAGCTCCGCGCGGCAAGCGCCGCGGGTCACCGCTGGACTACGCGGGACACGGAGTGAAGTTCCTGGGGGTCAGCGTGCTCTCCGGCGTCCTGCTGGCCGGCATGGCCCTGCCCGCCGTCGGCGCGCTCGGCCTCACCGCCAAGAACACGGCGGAGGGCTTCTCCAACATCTCGGACGACTTCAAGACCCCGCCGCTCACCCAGGCGACCCAGATCTTCGACGCCAAGGGCGGGCTGATCGCCAAGGTCTACGAGCGCGACCGCACCGTCCTCACCGCCGACCAGATGTCGCCGTACATGCGGCAGGCCCAGGTCGACATCGAGGACGCCCGCTTCTACGAGCACGGCGCCGTCGACCTCAAGGGCGTGCTCCGCGCGATCAGCAAGAACGCGGAGAGCGGCACCGCCTCCCAGGGCGCCTCGACGCTGACCCAGCAGTACGTGAAGAACGTCAACGTCGAGAAGGCCGGCGACGACCAGGCCGCCGTCCTGGAGGCCCAGCGCAAGACCCTGGGCCGCAAGATCCAGGAACTGAAGGTCGCGATCAAGCTGGAGGAGGACCTGACGAAGGACCAGATCCTCACCAACTACCTCAACATCACCTTCTACGGCCACCAGGCGTACGGGATCGAGGCCGCGTCCCAGCGCTACTTCAGCAAGACCAACAAGGACCTCACCGTCGCCGAGGCCGCCACCCTGGCCGGCCTGGTGCAGAACCCGTCGCAGTACGACCCGGTGCGCTTCCCGGACAACGCGGTGAAACGGCGCAACGTCGTGATCGACAAGATGCTGGAGAACAAGCACATCACCGCGGACCAGGCCAAGGAGGCCAAGGCCGCCCCGCTGGGCCTGAAGTACAAGGACCCGCAGAACGGCTGCATCACTGCCCAGGCGGGCATGGGGTTCTTCTGCGACTACGTCCGGCACGTGGTCAAGCAGGACCCGGTGTTCGGCAAGAACGCCGCCGAGCGCAAGAAGTTCTGGGACCAGGGCGGTCTGAACATCTACACCACGCTCGACCCGGACAAGCAGGCCGCCGCACAGAACGCGGTCACCAGCAAGGTCAAGGTCACCGACCCGGTCTCGGCCGCCGCGACCATGATGGAGCCGGGCACCGGCAAGATCCTGGCGATGGCCCAGACCCGCCCGTACGGCCTGGAGCCGGCGAAGAACCAGACCGTCGTCAACCTCAACGTCGACGCCGCGATGGGCGGCGGCAACGGCTTCCAGCCCGGTTCGACGTTCAAGCCGATCATCGCCGCGGCCGCGCTGGAGAACGGCATGCCGCCCACCAAGTCGTACCCGTCGGAGAACCGCATCGAGTGGCCGACGATGAAGACCTGTGAAGGCACCTGGAAGAACAACGAGCGGGGCGACAAGCGCTACGTCCCGAACGAGAGCAAGAGCGAGGTCGGCCCCTACGAGCTGAAGCAGGCGATGGCCCTCTCGGTCAACACCTACTTCGTCCAGATGGAGCAGGAGATGGGGCTCTGCCCCGTCAAGCAGATGCTCGACAAGCTGGGCATCACCACCACCGCCGCCGGCGAGAAGATCGAGGTCGTCCCCTCGATCACCCTGGGCACCAAGGAGATGTCGCCGCTGACCATGGCGAACGTCTACGCGACCTTCGCCGCCCGCGGCAAGCACTGCACGCCGATCGCGATCAACAAGATCACCACGGTCGACGGCACGGACGTCAAGGTCCCGCAGACCAGCTGCACCCAGGCCTTCTCCGAGCAGACCGCCGACGCGATGAACACCGTCCTGCTCAACGTGACCGAGAAGGGCACCGGCGCCACCCTCGGCCTGGAGGACGGCCGCCAGATCGCCGGCAAGACCGGTACCACCGACAAGAAGAAGGCCGCCTGGTTCAGCGGCTACACCCCGCAGCTCGCCACCGCGGTCTGGATCGGCGGTCCGACCGGCGGCGTCGAGATGAAGAACATGAAGATCGGCGACACCTACTACGGCGCCGACGGCGTCTACGGTGCCAGCGGCCCCGGCCCGATCTGGAAGACGGCCATGGACGGCGCGCTGAAGGGCGCGCCCAAGGAGACCTTCCAGACCATCGACATCCCGGACCCGGCCCCCAAGGTCGACCCGAACGCCACTCCGCCGGCCACCCCCCCGGCCGACCCGAACGCTGGCGGCAACCCGCCGCCCGTGCCGAACCCCGGCATGCCCGGCACCAACGCGGGCGGCGTGATCGGCGGCGGCTTCACCTTCCCGCCGGGCGTCATCGGCGGCGGTGACGGCGGCAACGGGAACGGCAACGGCAACGGGCGCGGCCGCCACTGAGCGGACACCCGGTGAACGACGAGGGGCGCCCCCGAGCGATCGGCTCGGGGG
>NZ_JBHVER010000146.1:0-21013 GCF_042802195.1 Kitasatospora sp. NPDC057500
GTACTCGGTCGCGGGCCCGCCCCTCGCATGGCCGGCAGGCGTGTCAGGCGTCCAGCTTCTGCTGCTCGTCCGGCTCGGCCAGGGCGGCCCGCTTGGAGGCCATCAGGCTGGTCACGGTGGTGATGGCGAGGACCACCACGATGAAGCCCAGCGAGAACGGGATGCCGATCTCCGGCACGTGCACACCCTGCTCGTGCAGCGCGTGCAGCACCAGCTTCACGCCGATGAAGCCGAGGATCACCGACAGGCCGTACGAGAGGTGGACCAGCTTCTTCAGCAGGCCGCCGATCAGGAAGTACAGCTGGCGCAGGCCCATCAGGGCGAAGGCGTTGGCGGTGAAGACGATGTACGGGTCCTGGGTCAGGCCGAAGATCGCCGGGATCGAGTCCAGCGCGAACAGGACGTCGGTGGTGCCGATCGCCAGCATGACGATCAGCATCGGGGTCATCAGCCGGCGGCCGTTCTCCCGGATGAAGAGCTTGGTGCCGTGGTACTTGTCGGTCGACGGGAAGCGCTTCTCGATCGACTTGAGGAGGCGGTTCTCCTCGAACTCCTCTTCCTCCTCGTCGGCCCGCGCCTCCTTGATCAGCTTCCACGCCGTCCAGATCAGGAAGCCGCCGAAGATGAAGAAGACCCAGGAGAACTGGGCGACCAGCGCGGCGCCGCCGGCGATGAAGACCGCGCGCAGCACCAGGGCGATGATCACACCGAACATCAGCACGCGCTGCTGGTAGATCCTGGGCACCGCGAACTTGCCCATGATCAGGATGAACACGAAGAGGTTGTCGACGCTGAGCGACTTCTCGGTGATGTAACCCGCGAAGAACTCACCGGCCGGCGTCGCGCCGGAGTGCCACCAGAGGAATCCGCCGAAGATCGCCGCCAGCACGATCCAGACGGTGGTCCAGATGCCGGCTTCCTTGATCGACACTTCGTGCGGCTTGCGGCCGCCGATGAAGAAATCGGCGGTGATCAGGGCCAACAGCACCACGATGGTGCCGACCCAGAGGCTTACGGAAACGTCCACTACTGCTCCTCCGGCAGGTAGGCGAGACAGTCATCGTCACTGCCGGAGGTCTCTTCCGCCCGTCGGGCGCGCTGCGGCGCGTCCGCGGACCAGCGCCCCGGGGCACCGCGACGGGTGCCCGTGATGACGGGGACGGCTGCGTGGGAATACTCCCCTCCGCTGCAAGAAGGGTAACAGCATCCCAAAACAAAGGTAAAGAAGGTAAAGGCCCGTCAGGTCGCGGCGTCAGAGGTACGGCTCGATGGCCGGCAGCAGGTCCTGGAAGGTCCGGCCCTTGGCCGGGGCGCCGATCGCCTGCATCTCCCAGCCGCCGCTGCCGTCCCGGAACACCTTCGCCATGATCTGGCCGGTGTGCGGGCCGCCGCCGGTCAGCTCGTAGCGGGCCAGCTCCAGCCCGGTCGCCTCGTCCACCAGCCGGCAGTGCGCGTTCTGCACCTCGGCGAAGGACTGGCCGGTGTACGAGCTGACCGTGAACACCACCTGGGTGATCTGCGGCGGCACGTGCGCCAGGTCCACCAGGATCGACTCGTCGTCCTCCCCCGCCCCGGCCCCGCCCACCAGGTTGTCCCCGGTGTGCCGGACGGAGCCGTCGGAACTCTCCAGGTGCTGGAAGAACACCACGTCGGAGGGGGTCCGGTCGGCGTACAGCAGCGCCGAGGCGTCCAGGTCGATCTGCCTCGTCCGGCTGCCGAACAGGCCCCGCCGGGGCGCCGCCCGCCAGCCGAGGCCCATCCGGACCACGGTCAGCGTCTCCCCCGGGCCCTTCTGCAGACTGACCCGCTGGCCCTTGGCAAGGTTCACCGACACGGCGCATGCCCTCTCTGCCCGGCCGCGCGGGAACCCCGCGCCGGCACCACGGTGGAACACCCCGTTGCCGTCCCCCGGCTGAGGCCCCCTCTTCCGGCCGCCCCGTCCCCGAGCGGCTCGCAATCCAGCCTAGGCCCTGCGGTGGAACGCTCTGCCCGCCGTGTACCCGTTTGTGGCAGCCCTGAGACACCGCCGGGCTTGACCGGGAACGGAACCGGCCACGCGCCCGGCGGGGGTGCCTCCGGGGACCGCTACGCGATACCGGCCTCGCGCATCTGCCGCAGCTCCTTCTTCAGCTCCTTGACCTCGTCGCGCAGCCGGGCCGCCACCTCGAACTGCAGGTCCACCGCGGCGGCGTGCATCCGGTCCGTCATCGACTGGATCAGCTCGGCCAGCTCGGCCGCCGGCAGCGACTTCGCCGGCTTGCGCTCGGCGCCGAGCGCCGGCACCGGCGCCTTGCCGCCCTTCGCAGCGCCCCGGTAGCCGGAGGACAGCAGCTCGCCGGTGTCCACGTCCTCGCGGGCGAGGGTGTCCAGGATGTCGCCGATCTTCTTGCGCAGCGGCTGCGGGTCGATCCCGTGCTTCTTGTTGTACTCCTGCTGCACGGCCCGGCGGCGGTTGGTCTCGTCGATGGCCTTCTCCATCGCCGGGGTGATCCGGTCCGCGTACATGTGGACCTCGCCGGAGACGTTGCGGGCGGCGCGGCCGATGGTCTGGATCAGCGAGGTGCCGGAACGCAGGAAGCCCTCCTTGTCCGCGTCCAGGATCGCCACCAGCGAGACCTCGGGGAGGTCCAGGCCCTCGCGGAGCAGGTTGATGCCGACCAGCACGTCGTACTCGCCCGCCCGCAGCTCGCGCAGCAGCTCCACGCGACGCAGCGTGTCGATGTCGCTGTGCAGGTACCGCACCCGGATGTCCAGGCCGAGCATGTAGTCGGTGAGGTCCTCGGCCATCTTCTTGGTGAGCGTGGTGACCAGGACGCGCTCGTCCTTCTCCACCCGCTTGCGGACCTCGTGCACCAGGTCGTCGATCTGGCCCTCGGTCGGCTTGACGATCACCTCGGGGTCGATCAGGCCGGTCGGGCGGATGATCTGCTCGACCTGGCCGTCGCCCCGGGACAGCTCGTACGCGCCCGGGGTGGCCGACAGGTAGACGGTCTGGCCGACCCGCTCCAGGAACTCCTCCCACTTCAGCGGGCGGTTGTCCATCGCGGACGGCAGCCGGAAGCCGTGCTCGACCAGGGTGCGCTTGCGCGAGGCGTCGCCCTCGTACATCGCACCGATCTGCGGGACGGTGACGTGCGACTCGTCGATGACCAGGAGGAAGTCCTCCGGGAAGTAGTCGAGCAGGGTGTTCGGCGCGGAGCCGGGCTCGCGGCCGTCGAAGTGCATGGAGTAGTTCTCCACGCCGGAGCAGGTGCCGATCTGGCGGAGCATCTCCAGGTCGTAGGTGGTGCGCATGCGCAGCCGCTGGGCCTCCAGCAGCTTGCCCTGCTTCTCCATCCGGGCGAGGGTCTCCTCCAGCTCCTTCTCGATGCCGTTGACCGCGCGCTCCATCCGCTCCGGGCCGGCCACGTAGTGCGAGGCCGGGAAGACGTGGACGGCGTCGTCCTGGCTGATGATCTCGCCGGTGAGCGGGTGCAGCGTGTACAGCGCCTCGATCTCGTCGCCGAACATCTCGATCCGGACGGCGAGCTCCTCGTAGACCGGGAAGATCTCGATGGTGTCGCCGCGCACCCGGAAGGTGCCGCGGGTGAAGGCGAGGTCGTTGCGGGTGTACTGGATGTCGACGAAGCGCCGGAGCAGGACGTCCCGGTCGATCTCCTCCCCGACCTTCAGCCGCACCATCCGGTCCACGTACTCCTGCGGCGTGCCGAGGCCGTAGATGCAGGAGACGGACGCGACCACGACCACGTCACGCCGGGTGAGCAGCGAGTTGGTCGCCGAGTGGCGCAGCCGCTCGACCTCCTCGTTGATCGAGGAGTCCTTCTCGATGTAGGTGTCCGTCTGGGGGACGTACGCCTCGGGCTGGTAGTAGTCGTAGTACGAGACGAAGTACTCGACCGCGTTGTTCGGCAGCAGCTCGCGGAACTCGTTCGCCAGCTGCGCGGCCAGCGTCTTGTTCGGCGCCATCACCAGGGTGGGCCGCTGCAGCTTCTCGATCATCCAGGCCGTGGTGGCCGACTTGCCGGTACCGGTGGCACCGAGCAGGACGACGTCCTTCTCCCCGCCCCGGATCCGCCGCTCCAGCTCCGCGATCGCCGCCGGCTGGTCACCGTTGGGCTGGTAGGGACTGACGACCTCGAAGGGCGCCACTGACCGCTCAATACTCGTGATGGGTCGCACGCCTCCACCGTACGACCCGCCACCGACAACCGAGGACCGTCCGCTCGGGCCGGGTGGGCCCCGAACCCGATCGCGGGCTCACCGGCCGGGTCGAGCGCCCTCAGTTCCCGGCGCTGTCGCGGGCGAGGGCGACGAGGCGGGAGACGGCGCGGAGGTACTTCTTGCGGTAGCCGCCGCGGAGCATCTCCTCGGGGAAGACCTGGTCGAAGGGGAGGCCGGAGGCGGTGACGGGGAGTTCGCGGTCGTACATGCGGTCGGCGAGGACGACCAGGCGCAGGGCGGTGGACTGGTCGTCGACCTGGTGCACGCCGCGCAGGCAGACGGCGGTGACGTCGTCCAGCAGGGCGCCGTAGCGACTGGGGTGGACGGCGGAGAGGTGGGCGAGGAGGGCGTCGAAGTCGTCGAGGGAGGCGCCCGGGGTGCGGGCGGCGACGGCGTCGACCTCGGTGTCCTGGTAGGGCGGCGGGGCGTCCGGCAGGCCGCGGTGGCGGTAGTCCTGGCCGTCGATCCGCATCGGGCGGAAGTGCGCGGACAGGCCCTGGATCTCGCGCAGGAAGTCGGCTGCGGCGAAGCGGCCCTCGCCGAGCTTCTCGGGCAGGGTGTTGGAGGTGGCGCAGAGCTTGACGCCGTTCTCCACCAGGCGGCCGAGCAGGGTGGAGACCAGGACGGTGTCGCCCGGGTCGTCGAGCTCGAACTCGTCGATGCACAGCAGCCTGTGCCCGGAGAGGGTCTGCACGGCCTGCTGGAAGCCGAGCGCGCCGACCAGGTTGGTCAGCTCGACGAAGGTGCCGAAGGCCTTGGGACCGGGGGCGGCGTGCCAGAGCGAGGCGAGCAGGTGGGTCTTGCCGACGCCGTAGCCGCCGTCCAGGTAGATGCCCGCCGGCCCGGCCGGGGCCGGGGCGCTGCGGCGGAACCAGCTGCGCCTGGGCGCGGAGCCGCTTCCGCTGTTGAGCGTGCCCGCGAACTGCTCCAGGACCTGCACGGCCTCGTACTGGCTGGGCTGGGCCGGGTCCGGGATGTACGTCCCGAAGCTCACGTCGGAGAAGCGCGGCGGCGGCACCATCTCGGCGACCAGGCGCTCGGCGGGAACGACGGGACGCCGGGAGGTGAGGACTATCGGCTCGGTCGCGGTGGCGGTGTGGGAAGCTGCGGGCACGGTGATAAAGGGTACGCCTGGTCGGGAGGGCCGCAGGACGGGCACCCGGCCCGCGGGTCACTGCGAGACTGGGGGCATGCAACAGCTGATCAGCCCCGTGGCGGAGACCTTCGACGATCCGAGTTCGCTGGAGGCGCTGGCCGCCGTCTACGCGTACCCCGGGCAGGTGGGCGAGGGGCGGCCGTGGCTGCGGGCCAACATGGTGGCGGGACTGGACGGCGGCGCCCGGTTGGACGGGCTGTCCGAGGGGCTGTCCGGCGACGCCGACAAGCGGATCTTCGGGGTGCTGCGGGCCCTGTCGGACGTGGTGCTGGTGGGTGCCGAGACGGTGCGGGCCGAGGGGTACCGGCCGGCCCGGGCGCGGGCCGACTTCGCCGAGGCGCGCCGGGCGGCCGGGCAGGCGCCGGCGCCCGCGATCGCGATCGTCAGCCGCTCGCTGGGGCTGGACCTCGCGGCGCCGCTGTTCACCGAACCGCTGGTGCGCACCGTGGTGGTCACCACCGAGGACGCGCCGGTGCGCAGCCTGGCGGCGGTGACCGAGGTGGCCGACGTGATCGCGGTCGGCCGGGGCACGGTGGACCTGCGGGCGGCGGTCGCGGCGCTGGCCGAACGGGGCTGGACGCGGATGCTGACCGAGGGCGGTCCCAGGCTGCTGGGGCAGCTGGCCGCCGAGGACCTGCTGGACGAGCTGTGCCTGTCGCTGGCGCCGCTGCTCACCGGCGGCGACGCGACGCGCATCCTCCATGATGCGCAATTGCCGGACGTGCAGCGGATGCGGCTGGTCTCATTGATCGAGCAGGAAGGATTCCTCTTCACCCGCTACCTGCGTCCGCCCGTCTCATGACCTCCGGATCGTGATCCCGCTCCCACTTGGGGCTTCCTCCGCGTGGCCCGTGTGCCGGGTGGGGAGCGTGCGGAAAGCTTCCGCCGGGCAGTATGGGATGCGAAGCCGGAGCCCGGGGGCCGGCGACTGGAAGGGATTCACGTGTTCAAGACGGTACTGATGATCGAAAAGGCTCTCTCCGACGACGACGTGGCGCTGGTCACCACGCTCCACAGCGAGGAGAAGGTGTCCTTCGTCGTCCTGATGCAGCCGCGCGGCAAGCAGGACGAGCTGCTGCGGGCGCTCGACGACGTCGCCCTCGGCCACCTGGACAAGGCGGTGCGCGAGCACGACGAGTCCGAGAGCGGGCCGACGGTCGCCACCGAGTCGCTGGAGCACAGCCTGCGCCACCTGCGCGAGGCCGGTGCCGACGCGGTCGGCGAGCTGGTCGAGGAGAAGCCGCTGGACCGGCTGCGCGCCGTGGTCGAGGAGCACCGGGCGGACGAGGTGGTGGTGCTCACCTCCCCGCACTTCGTGGAGGAGTTCTTCCACCGCGACTGGGCGTCCCAGGCCCGCCACAAGGTGGGCGTCCCGGTGCTGCGGCTGTTCGCCAGCGACTCCTGACGAAACCCCGACGTGGTGCAGAATCGTCCTTGCGGTCCGGCCGCGAGGACGATTCGCACGTCGTCCGCCTCCCCTGATCCCCGCCCGTACGGAGCCCCGCTTTGAACGACGCCGCGCACGACCTGCACGCCCCGCACTTCATCGGCATCGGCGGCGCCGGGATGTCCGGTCTGGCGAAGATCCTCGCGGTGCGCGGGGCCAGCGTCTCCGGCAGCGACGCCAAGGAGTCCGAGACCGTCCGCGCGCTGCGCGCCCTCGGCGCCGGCGTGCACATCGGGCACGCCGCCGAGAACGTGCCGGACGGCGCGAGCAGCATCGTCGTCTCCAGCGCCATCCGCGCCGACAACCCGGAGCTGGCCGCCGCCCGCGAGCGCGGCATCCCGGTCGTGCACCGCTCCGACGCGCTGGCCGCGCTGATGGGCGGGCGCCGGGCGCTGGCCGTGGCCGGCACCCACGGCAAGACCACCACCACCAGCATGCTCGCCGTCGCCCTCGGCGAGCTGGGCCTGGACCCGTCCTACGCGATCGGCGGCGACCTCGACGCGCCCGGCTCCAACGCCCAGCACGGCACCGGGGAGATCTTCGTCGCCGAGGCCGACGAGAGCGACCGCAGCTTCCACAAGTACGCGCCCGAGGTGGCGATCGTGCTCAACGTGGAGCTGGACCACCACGCCAACTACGCCTCGATCGACGAGATCCACGAGTCCTTCGAGACCTTCGTCGGCCGGATCGTGCCCGGCGGCACGCTGGTCGTCTCCGCCGACCACGACGGCGCCCGCGAGCTGACCTCCCGGGTGGCCGGCCGCGCGGACCTGAACGTGGTCACCGTGGGCGCCGCCGAGGACGCCGACCTGCGGGTGCTGTCGGTCGTCGCGCGCGGCATGACCAGCGAGGTCACCGTGCTGCTGGACGGCGCCGAGCTGGCCTTCACCGTCTCGGTGCCCGGCCGGCACTACGCCCACAACGCGGTCGCCGCGCTGGCCGCCGGCGTCGCGCTGGGCGTCCCGGCCACCGACCTCGCCAAGGCGCTCGGCGCCTACACCGGCGTGCGCCGCCGGCTCCAGCTCAAGGGCGAGGCGGGCGGCGTCCAGGTGATCGACTCCTACGCCCACCACCCGACCGAGATGACCGCCGACCTGGAGGCGATCCGGGAGGCCACCGAGGGCCGCGTCCTGGTGGTCTTCCAGCCGCACCTGTTCAGCCGCACCCAGCAGCTCGCCGAGGAGATGGGCGCCGCGCTCGCGCTGGCCGACGCGTCCGTGGTGCTCGACATCTACCCGGCCCGCGAGGACCCGGTCCCCGGGGTCACCAGCGAGCTGATCATCGACGCCGCCCGCCGGGCCGGCGCCGAGGTCACCGCCGAGCACGACTTCGCCGCCGCCCCCGAGGTGCTGGCCGGCCTGGCCCGCCCGGGCGACCTGCTGCTCACGATGGGCGCGGGCGACGTCACCAACCTCGGTGAGGAAATCCTCAAGCGCCTCTCGAACGTTGCCACCAACGTCTGAATCCCCCGACGTGGAGCCGTCATGAGCTACGAGATCGAGAAGACCGACGCCGAGTGGCGTGCCCAGCTCACCCCCGAGGAGTACCACGTCCTCCGGGAGGCCGGCACCGAGCGCCCCTTCACCGGCGAGTACACCGACACCAAGACCGTCGGCGTCTACGGCTGCCGCGCCTGCGGCACCGAGCTGTTCAGCTCGGAGACCAAGTTCGACAGCCACTGCGGCTGGCCGTCCTACTACGCACCGCTCGCCGGGGACCGCGTCCAGTACATCGAGGACACCTCGCTCGGCATGCGCCGGGTCGAGGTCCGCTGCGCCCGCTGCGGCGGCCACCTCGGCCACGTCTTCGAGGGCGAGGGCTACGGCACGCCGACCGACCAGCGGTACTGCATCAACTCGGTCTCGCTCACGCTGAAGCCGGCGGAGTAGCGAGCGGTACGAGAGGGCCCGGGCACCCGGGGGTGCCCGGGCCCTCCGTCATCCGGGAACCGGGGTGAAGCGGACCGGAAGGCGGACCAGGGCGCGGTGGAAGGGGCCGGGGCGCCAGTGCAGGGCGTCGGCGGGTTCGGCGAGTTCGAGGTCGCCGATCCGGCTGGTGAGCTGCTCGATCGCGGTGATCGCGATCAGCAGGGCCGGGTCGCGGGCAGGGCAGGCGTGCGGGCCTGCCGCCCAGGCCAGGTGGGCGGACCCGCCGCTGCGCAGCCCGGCGGTGTCCGCGCCGTCGGCGGTGGCGGCGGGCGGGGCGGCCTGGGAGTTGGCGGCCGCGTAGGAGACCAGGACCAGCGAGCCGGCCGGGATCACACGGCCGTGGAAGGTGACGTCCACGCGCGGGTAGTGCGCGGAGAGGTTGGCCAGCGGCGGCTCGTGCCAGAGCACCTCGTCGATCGCCTGGTGCGCCGTCATCGCGCCGCCGAACAGCGAGCCGGCGTAGCGGGCGTCGGTGAGCAGGCGCAGCAGGGCGTTGCCGATGAGGTTGGTGGTCGGCTCGTTGCCGGCGATCATGGTAAGGGTGATCTGCCGGACCACCTCGTCGTTGTCCAGCCCCGCCGGGTGGCTCAGGAACCACGAGGTGAGGTCGTGCCGGGGGCGTTCGCGGCGCTCGGCGACCATCCCGGTGACCACCTCGACGAGGTCCGTGTACGCGGCGACCGTGTGCCGGGCGGACTCGATCGAGCCGACGATGCCGGCCACCAGCCGCTCCCGGTGCTCGCCGGGCACGCCGAACCCGGTGGTGAGCACGTGGACGGGCAGCCGGCGGGCGTAGTCGGCGATGAGGTCGGCGGAGCCGGTCTCCGCGAAGGCGTCGATCAGCCGGTGGGCGACCTCGGCGACGCGGCGTTGCAGCTGGTGCGGTTCCAGCAGCGCCAGGCCGTCGGTGATCACCTGCCGGTAGCGGGCGTGCGTCGCGCCGTCGCTGAACAGCGCGGTGGGCCGGTAGCCGAGCACCGGCAGCAGCGGGGAGTCCGGCGGGACGGTCCGCTGCCAGGCGCGGGAGTCCTTGGAGAAGGTGTCGGTGTCGCGCAGCAGGTCGAGGGCGGCCTGGTAGTCGGTGACCAGCAGGGCCCCGACGCCGGGCGCGATCTCCACCTCGGCGACCGGGCCCTGGCGGCGCAGCCGCGCGTAGACGGCCTGCGGGTCGGCGGCGAAGGCCGGGCCGTGCAGGGCGGCCGGCGGGTGCGCGGAGGGGGTGGTCATGGCTGCTCCGGGGCCGGGGAGGAGGCGGGCAGGCCGTGCAGGACGTGCTCGGTGAGCGCGATCAGGGCGTCCAGGCTGGAGCCGCGCTCACGGGCGTCGCAGAGCACCAGCGGGGTGCTGGCGTGCAGGTCGAGGTGGCTGCGCAGCACCGGGGCCGGGTGGACCGGCGAGTCGGGGAAGCGGTTGACGGCGACCGCGTAGGGCAGCCCCTGCTCCTCGACCATGTCCATGATCTCGAAGGAGTCGGCGAGCCGGCGGGTGTCCGCCAGGACCAGGGCTCCGATGGCGCCGCGGGCGATGTCCTGCCAGAGCGGGAAGAACCGCCGCTGGCCGGGGGTGCCGAACATGTAGAGCACCAGCTCGCCGGGCAGGGTGAGCCGGCCGAAGTCGACGGCGACCGTGGTGGTGGTCTTGCCGGGCAGGCCGGCGACGTCGTCGACGGGGGCTCCGGTCTCGGTCATCGCCTCCTCGGTGTGCAGGGTCGGGATCTCCGAGAGGGTGCGGATGAAGGTGGTCTTGCCGACGCCGAAGGGGCCGGCGACCACCAGCTTCATCAGGGTCTGTTCGGGGTCGGGCAGGTAGCCCACCCGGTCCGGCCGCCCCTGGCCGGGCGGGTTACCGGAGAGTGCGGAGTCCAACGAGGAGCCTCTCGACGAGGGAGCGGTCGGTCTGCTGGGCGCGGGGGATCGGCGCGCGGGCGTGCAGGCAGCCCGCCTCGACCAGATCGGCCGCGAGGAAGACCGTGGCGCTGACCGGCAGCCGCAGGTGCGCGGCCGCCTCCACCACGGTGAGCGCGCCGGGTCGTAAGAGGTCCCAGAGCCGTCGGTGCTCCGCCTCCAGCTCCGCGAGCGCCGACGGCTGCCCGTCGCCGGTCACGAACAGCACGGTGAGCCGTTCGAAGCCGTCGTTGCCGGGACGGGTCCGGCCGCCGGTGGCCAGGTAGGCGGGCACCATCCGCCTGCGGGGGGTGGGGGTCATGACCGCGCGGGGGCGTCCTGCCGCCTGGCCGGGCTCGCCAGTGCCCGGCCCAGGGCGGCCACCTGGACCTGCATCTGGTAGGCGACGTTGCCGAGTTGGGCGTCGGGGGTGGTGAACACCGCGAGCGAGGTGTTCTCGCCGGCCGGGACGACGACGGCGAAGCCCAGTTCGGACTCCACCACGGTCTGCGCCAGCCGGGGCTGCTCGGCGTCGGTGAAGGCGGTGGTGAACGCCCGGGCGGCGGCGTGCACGGTGGCGGTCATCGCGGCGACCCGCTCGGCGGAGGCCCGGGCCAGGCCGTCCGAGGCGGCCTCGACCAGGCCGTCGCCGGTGGCGACCACCGCGTGCACGACACCGGGGAGTTCCAGGAGCGGGGTCAGCACCCAGGCGATGCCGTCGGTGCCGGACGGGCTGGGCGTGGTGCGGGTGGGGCTGGGCGTGCTGCTCACGGCGCGGCTCCTCAGGGGGTCTGGGTGGTGCGGCGGCCGGTCGCGTCCGCGGGGCCGGCGTCGGGGCGGGGCGGGGCCGCCGGGTCGGCGCCGGTGGGGCCGGTCGCCGCGGGGGACGGGGGGTGGGGGCTGGGGGCGGGGCCGGCCGGGTCGGCGGCCCCGTGGTGGACCGGGGTGCCGGCCCGGGTGCGGGGGCCGGCGGCCTCGGCTTCTGCTTCTGCTTCTGCCTCTGCGACGGCGGCGCGGCCGGAGCCGGTGCCGTGCTGGAGCGCCTGCCAGCGGGCGGCGGCCTGCTCGGGCGTGCGCACCGGACGGACGGCGGAGGCCGGCGCGGCGGAGGCCTGGGGCTGCGGGTTCGGCGCCAGCGGGCGGCGCCGGCGGCGGCTGGGCAGCCCGGTGCCGTCGTCCGCCGGGCCGGGCCCGTCCGGTACCGCGCGCACCGGCGGGACGGCGTGCACCGGCGGGGTGTCCTGCTCGCCCGGCCCGCTCGACGCGTCCGGCCCGTCCGCCACCGGCGGGAGGACCCGGATGGCCGGGGCGCCCTCGCGGCCGCGGCCGCCGGCCTGACCGGGGGCGGACGGCGCGGCGGGCGCCGCGGGCGCCGCGGGCACGGACCCGGCGCGCAGCGGCAGCGGGGTGAGCACCGAGAGCGGCTGCTCCTCGTCCACCACGGTCAGCAGCCCGGCCGGGATCCGGACCAGCGCGCGCATGCCCCCGTACGGGGACGGCTCGACGTGGCAGGAGAAGCCGTACTGCCGGGCCAGCTTGCCGACCACCGCGAAGCCGGTCCTGGGCGGGTTGCCCAGCTCGGTGAGCAGCACCTCGGGCGGGCCGGCCAGCAGCCGGCGGGCCCGGCGCAGCTGGTCCTCCTCCATGCCGATGCCGCTGTCGTCGACGATCACCAGCGCGCTCCGGCCGCCCTGCTGGACGGTGACCGGGACGTCCGTCTCCGGGTGCGAGTACGCGGTGGCGTTGGCGAGCAGTTCGGCGACCGCGACGGCCACCGGCTCGGCGGCCCGGGCGACCACCGCGAGCCGGTCCTCGCGCAGGTGGTTGGCGACCTTGATGCGGGCGTATCCGGGCACCCGGGAGAGCGCGCCGACCACCACCTCGGCGAGCGGCGAGTCGGTGCGGGCCAGGCCCGGCCAGGCCTCGCAGAGCACGGCGACGGTCTGGATCCGGCGCAGCGCGACCTCGTTGCGGAAGTCGACCTCCAGCAGCCGGGGGTCGTCGTTGTCGTGCTGGAGCTGCTGGACCAGGCTCTGGATCTGGTAGAGCAGGGTCTGGATCTTGGAGGTGGCGCCGCGCATCGTGGAGCGGGCGGCGGCGTCGACCCGCTCCCGCTCGTCGGTGACGGCGGCCGAGGCGGCGTCCAGGACGGCTTGCAGGGCCTGGACGGCGTCCTGGCCGACGGCGGCGGCGTCCAGCGGTCCGGCGACCGGCAGATGGGGGTGGCTCAGCCGCAGGGCGGCGGTGGCCACCCGCTCGGTGGCGAGGTGGCCGATCTCGGCGAGCAGGGCGGCGGTGCGCCGTTCGGCCTCGGCGGCTCGCCCTTCGGCCGTCTCGGCGCGCTGCCCGTCGTCGGCCGCGCGCTGCTCGGCCTCGCCGGCCGCCCGTTCGGCCTCGGCGGCCCGCCGGCCGTCCTCGGTCGCCCGCTGCTCCGCGGCGTGCGCCTCGGCCCGGGCGTCGCGTGCCTGCTGCTCGGCCCGGCCGGCCCGGCCGTCGGCGACCCTGGCGCGCTCCTCGGCCAGGCCGTTGGCGGCCTCGGCGGAGGCGGCCCGGGCGAGCGCGCGGGAGCGGCCGCGGGCCAGCCACCCGGCCGCGACGAGCGCGGCCAGCGCGATCAGCGCCAGGGCCGCTACCAGCAGCTGCGTCATCGACGTCCTCGGAGTTTCCTTGTACGAAGAGCGGGATCGGGGCGGTACGGAGGTCGGACGGGTGCGGCTCAGGCCGTACGCGGGCGGGGCGCGCGCCGTTCGGCGTCCTCGTCCAGCTCCCCGGCGACCAGGGCCACCTGGCTCATCGCCTCCAGGACGTCCGGCACCGCGGTGCCGTCCAGGTGCCGGTACTCGGCGGCGACGGTGAGCACCAGCCGCTCGGGCAGGCCGAGTTCGGGGTACCGCTGCTCGGCGATGATCCGGCGGGCCGCGTCCAGGGCGGGCAGCCCGGCCCGGTGCAGGGCGTGGGCGCGCTCGCGGACGTACCCGAGGTAGGCGATGTGCTCCCGGACGCCGGCGCGGTCGAGCACCGGGCCGTGGCCGGGGACGACGATCTCGGCGCCGGTGTCCAGGATCCGCTCGCAGGCGGCGATGATGTTCTCCAGCGGGCCGGCCCAGTGCGAGGGGTGGTCGCCGGGCTGCTCGGCGGTCGAGCCGAAGATCACGTCACCGGCGAACACCGCGCGCTGGTGCGGGAGGTGGACGATGAGGTCGCCGCCGGTGTGGGCCGAGGGCAGGCCGGTGATCTGCACCGGGTACTCCCCCACCCGCAGCTCCAGCTCGCCGTGGAAGACGGTGTCCGGGTGGACGGGCTCGGTCTGCGACCAGTCGAACCGTCCGAAGTGGCGGCGCAGGTAGCCGCCGAGCGGCGAGTCCGGGTCGCTGCCGGTGACCAGGCCGTGGGTCTGCCGGGGCGTGGGCTCCCAGTGGATGTGCTCCAGCGCCTCGCGGGTGGCGATCACCTCGGCGTCCGGCAGCACGCCCGCGCCCCAGAGGTGGTCGCCGTTGGCGTGGGTGACGACGATCCGGTCGACGGTGACGTCCCCGGGCAGCCGCTCGCGGCTCTCGGCGAGGAACTCGGCGGCGAGCGAGGGGTCGTAGGGCGTGTCGATCCACAGCGCCGTCCGCGGTCCGGCGAGCAGCCCGCAGTTGGCCAGGCCCCAGCCGCGCTTCGGCGGGAGCCAGACGTACAGGTCCTCGGCAATCGCGCTCACGTTCGCACGGTTGGTCGTCATGGCCGCGATTATGCCGATGATGTGACGGTAGTGGAGCAAAAGCCCGGCGATTCCGGCCACTTGCTGCCCCAGAGTCTCCCGCAGTGTCCCGTTTGCCCCTGTCCGCGGCGGCCGAATCCTGCCCTGGCGCGCTCAACCCGCGGGCAGGACGCGGCAGACCTCGACGGTCACGTCCACGGTGTCCAGGCCGATCACCCGGCCCTCGACGGCGACGAACCCCTTCTCCCCCGAGCGGAACAGCGCCGCCAGCGGGGACTTCCGGCCGGCCGCCGCCAGGGCCTCCACCGCCATCGCCGAGCCGAACGCGAACACCCCGCAGAGCACCACGCAGGGCGCCTGCCGGGTGGTCCGGGTGACGAACACGAAGCCGTGGTCGCGGACCAGTTCGTCGGCCGCGTTGTACTGCGCCTCGAAGGCCATCCCGCCCCAGCGGGCCCGGGCCGCCTGCGGGTGCTCCAGCCGGAAGTCCGGGAAGCCGGCCGCCAGCACGCCCGCCGAGTAGGCGTTGACGCTCGGCCCTCCGATCGAGAAGGTCGGCATCCTCGGGTCCTGCGCACCGGCGGTGACCAGCTCTATGGCGGCCTTGCGGTTGATCTTCCGCAGCAGGTCGGTGAGCTGGGCGATCGCCCGCGCCTCCGCCATCGGCATGAAGAGCACGTTGCGCGGCCCCCGGCTGGTGAGCCGGCAGCCGTCCTTGGCGTAGGCGAACTCGGCCACCTCGATGCTCGGGGTGACGATCTGCACCCGGCCGTACGGACCGAGCAGCACGCGCAGGAAGCCGTAGCGCAGGAAGAGGCGGGTGCGGGCGATCGAGCGGGCGGCGAGAAAGCCGATCACGGCCGGGACGAACCCGACCAGGATCTGGAGCAGGATCTCCATAGCATCCCCCGCGCGGAAGACTCGGCACGAACAGTGTGCGCGGAGGTGATGCCCCGTGAGGCGCCGGGAACTCCCGTACCCGCGTCCCTTCCGGCTCCCGCGCCGGTGAACGCTCCTGATTCACCCGTCCGGCGGAGCGGCTTTCACCCTCCGTCACCACGCCGGGGCCGCACCGTACGGCTCAGACGTCCAGGCGCTTGATGAGCTTGCGCTCGCTCGCGCAGCGCTCGTAGCCCAGCCAGGCGTTGATCGCGAGCATCGGCGCGTTGGTGGCGTCGTTGGAGGTGTAGGCGAACCGCAGACCGGCGGCGCGGGCCCGGCACAGCGACTCCAGCTTGGCGAGCTTGCTCAGCCCCCGCCCGCGGAACTCCCGGCGGCAGGCGGTGAACGCCGACCAGTAGCGGTCCGCGCCGTCGGTGGTGGCGAAGCTGAACGCGGCCGGCCGGCCGTCGACCACGGCGACCACGGTCAGCTCGTGGTCGTGGTCGGGCCGGTTCCACTCCCCCGCCAGCCACTCGTCGTACTCGGTCGCGTCCAGCACGATCTCGCCCGGCTCGTCCAGGGCCGCGTCCGCCTCGACCGCGAAGACCGGGCGCGGGTCGGCGGCGAAGTCGCTCGCCGGGCGCAGTTCGACGCCGGCCGGCAGCGGCGGGTCGGACGGCAGCGGCACGGCGAGGTCCCGGGCCGCGAAGTGGGCGGTGCGGCCCACCGTGAAGCCGCGGGCCTCGGCGAAGGCGAGCGAGGCGGGCTCGTCGTCCGCCCAACCGTGCAGCTCGGCCACGCCGTGGCCGGCCAGGTGCCGTTCGGCGGCGGCCAGCAGCGCGGTGAACACCCCGCGCCGCCGGTACCCGGGCAGCACGCTGCCGTTGGCGTGGCCGACGCCGGTGGTGGTGGTGCCGACGACCACCCCGCAGCGGACCGCGCCGACCACCCGGCCGTCCAGCTCGGCGACCAGGGTGCGGTAGTGGGCGCCCTTCGGCTGCCGGGCCTCGCGCCAGGTGAACATCTCGGGCGTCTGCACCAGGTGCTCGCGCCCGGCGCGGTGGGCCGCCGCGACGGCCTCGGCGTCCTCGGGGCGGAAGTCACGAATCGTCAAAGGTGTCATAGGGGCGTCACAGTAGACCGACGGACCGCCCGTCCGCCCCTGGTTTTTCCGGCCGCCACCACCGCCACCTGCGGCGATGCGCCGGCCCCGGGTCGCGGACCGCTCATTGACGCGACGCCAAGCTCAAGTAATGCTCTGAGATGACCGGACCAGGCTTGGCAACCGCGACGCCCGGGGACATGCTCACCAGCACGGCCCGGCGGCCCCGGCGACGAGGCCCGGCCGACCGAAGGCCTTCCCACCGGCCCTCCGAAGGGGGCGCACCGATGACCTCCCCTGCCCTGCACGCCGAACCGACGCACCTGCCCGCAGCGACGACGGGCACCACCGGCACCACCCCCGCCTCCGGCACCGCGCGCCGGCTCGGCGTCGGCCTCGGCTGGCGCAGCGAGATCGACACCGTGGTCGAACGCCTGCCCGGCCTCGACTGGGTCGAGGTGGTCGCCGAGAACGTCTGCGCCGGCCACCTCCCGGAGTCCCTGCGGATCCTGCTCGACCGCGGCCTGACCGTCGTCCCGCACGGCGTCGGCCTCGGCCTCGGCGGCGCCGACCGGCCCGACCCGGCCCGCCTGGCCCGGCTCGCCGGGACCGCCGGGGCGCTCGGCTCCCCACTGGTCACCGAGCACCTGGCGTTCGTCCGGGCCGGCGGCCTGGAGGCCGGCCACCTGCTGCCGGTGCCGCGCTCGCGCGACGCCCTGCGGGTGGTCGCCGAGAACGTCCGGATCGCCCAGGACCAGCTGCCGGTGCCGCTGGCGCTGGAGAACATCGCCGCCCAGCTGGCCTGGCCGGACGACGAGCTGACCGAGGGGCAGTTCCTCGCCGAGCTGGTCGAACGGACCGGCGTGCGGCTGCTGATCGACGTCGCCAACCTGCACACCAACCGGGTCAACCTCGGCATCGACCCGGCCGCCGAGCTGGACCGGCTGCCGCTGGAGGCGCTCGCCTACGTGCACGTCGCGGGCGGCACCCTGGTCGACGGCGTCTGGCACGACACCCACGCCCACCCGGTCACCGAACCGGTGCTGGAGGTGCTGGCCGAGCTGTGCGCGCGGGTCGCCCCGCCCGGGGTGCTGCTGGAGCGCGACGCCGCCTTCCCGCCGCCCGCCGAACTGGCCGCCGAACTCGACGCCGTCCGACGGGTGCTGGACGGCGGCCGGGCGCCCGACGGCGGCGGTGCACGATGACCCCCTCCGACCCGGACACCGATGCCGCCCGCGCCCGGCTGGCCGCCCGGCAGACCGAACTGCTGACCGCCCTGACCGCCGACGGCCCGGTGCCGCCCGGCTTCGACCCCGCACAGGTGCGCGCGCAGGCCGCCGGCCTGGCCGCCAAGCGGCGCGACACCGCCGCCAAGGTCGCCCCGGAACTGCCCCGCCTGCTCGGCGCGCAGTACGGCCCGCTGTTCCTCGCCTACGCCCGCAGCCACCCGCAGACCGGTGGCTACCACGCCGACGCCCGGGCCTTCGCCACCTGGGCGCTCGCCGGGAGCGAGGGGCTGGACGCCGCCGCCCGCCGGTCGCTGGAACAGTGGCTCGATCCGGCCCCGGAACGGCCGCCGGGCCCGCTGGCCCGCCTGAGGCGCGCCCTGCGGCCCGGCCGCGACGCCTGAAGCGGCATCCGCCGCACACCCCAGAACCGCCCGAACCACGGCGCCGCACGCGCCGGAACCACCTCTCACCACCGGGGGAACCGCCCATGTGGCACAACGCCTACTACCTGATCCCCGCCGTCCTGCTGGCCGCCGCCGTCCTCTGGGCCTGGCAGGCCCGGCAGGCCGCGCACCGCGTCCCCGACCCGAAGGGCCTGCCCGGCCGCGGCATCCCGCTGCTCGACGCCGCCTTCCTGGCCGGCGGCCCCGGCCGGGTCTTCGACACCGCCCTGGTCCGGATGCACCGCAACGGCCACGTCGTGGTCAGCCGCGCCCGGCTGGTCACCCTCACCACCGACAAGCCGTACGACGAGGTCGAGCGCGAGATCGTCGACGCGATCGGCCCGACCCGCAACCGCGACCTCGCTTCGCTGCGCACCGCCGTGATGCGCTCGCCCGGCGTCCAGGCGATCGGCGACGAGCTCGCCGGCCGGGGTCTGCTGCGCAACCCCGTCAGGCTGGGCCGGGCGAGGACCGCACACCGCTCCATCTGGCTCGCGCTGCTCGCCTCGGCGGTCGTCACCGCCACCGCCTACCTGCTCGACTCCGACGGGCCCGGCCACGACCACCCGGCGCTGTGGATCCCGCTGGTGCTGCTGGCCGTCGGCCTGGTCTCCCTGCCGGCCACCCGACCGCCCAAGGGCCGGATCACCCCGGCCGGGCGCCGCCAGCTCGGGCTGGTGGACGACGGCAAGCAGTGGACGCCCCGCCAGGGGGCCCGCAACGCCGACGCCGCCGTGCTCGGCGCGATCGCGCTCGGCGGCCTGGCCGCCGTCGGCACCGCCGAACTCGTCGACGAGGAACTCCAGCAGGCGCTGCTCGCCTCGGCCGTCGCCGACCAGCAGGCCAGGGCGGCCGGCTACTCCGCGTCCTCGTCCGCCACCGGGTCCTCGGGTTCCTCGGGCTCCGGCTGCGGCAGCAGCCCGGCGGTCTGGTGCGGCTCGTCCTCCGACTCCGGCTCCGGCTCCGGCTCCTCGGGCTCGGGTTCCTCCGGCTCGGGTTCCCCGGGTTCCTCGGGTTCGAGCTGCGGCGGGAGCAGCGGCTGCGGCGGCTCCTCCTCCTCGGGCTCCTCCTCCGGCTGCGGCTCCTCCTCGTCCTCCTCCAGCTGCGGGTCCAGCTGCGGCGGCGGCTGCGGCGGTTCCTGACACCGGTGACCGGGGCCGCCGGACGTCACAGTTCGGTATCGCGCTCCGGGAAGACGTTCCGCGTGCGGCGCGGCCGGGACTACAACAAGCCCATGTGGTTGCTCTTCCTGCTCCCGGCCTGCGCCGCCGCGGTGCTCTCCTGCATCCGGGTGGTCCGGATGACCGCCGCCGCCGACGCGATGACCGGTCAGGAGGGCCCCCGGCCGCCCGAGGCGGTCGGGATCGGGCTGTACGAGACCGCCTACCTGGCCGGCGGCCCGGACCGGGTCGTCGAACTCGCCCTCGTCCTGATGGCCTCCCGGGGCCGGCTGCACCTCGCCCACACCGGCTGGACCACGGTCGTCGACCCTCGCGGGCGCAGCCGGCTGGAGCGCGCGGTGATCGCCACCGTCGGCCCGGAGGGCCAGTGCCGCACCGACGACCTCCGGGCGGCGATGGCCGCCCACCCCACCGTGCTGGAGATCGGCAGCCGGCTCTCGCTGGCCGGGCTCGCCACCCCGGCGGCGATCCAGCGGCACACCGTGCTGGTGGTCCGCCAGGTCCGCCAGGCGCTGCTGCTCTCGCTGGTGCTGCTGGCCGCCGCGCTGGTCGTCGGCGGCGTGCTGGACGGTGACGCGCTCACCCCGCTGGCCTGGTTCTCGCTGCCGCTGGTGCTCACCTCGGGCACCCTGCTGATGGCCCGGGTCGACGTTTACCCCTACACCCACTGGGCCTCGCCGGTCGGCCGGGAGGTGCTCCGCGAGGTCCGCCCGCCGCGCCAGCACGGGCTGACCGACGACGAGGAGCGCGAACTGCTCACCGCCGTCGCCATGAACGGCCCCGCCGCCCTCCCGGACGCCCGGCTGCGCGCCGCCCTGCGCCGGCACTGACCCGGGCGCCACCGCTCAGGAGCAGGTGCTGTCGGCGCAGGGCTGCCAGGGCCGCCAGCCGAAGTTCGGGGCCAGCTCGCTGGTCTCCCAGTACAGGGTGTCGGCGTTCCACTCGTGGGCGATCAGCCGCAGGCTTCCGCTGGGCAGCTGGCTGACCGTCGGTGTGCTCAGGCCCGTGCCGGGCACCGGGAGCAGGGGCAGCGTGCCGACCGGGCCCCAGGTGACGTCGGTGGCGCTGTTCTGGCGGCGGAACTGGATCGTCCCGTAGTAGGGGTGGTTGCTCGCGGCGAAGGCGTGCAGTCTGCCCGCGGCGTCCTTGAAGAGCGCGAGTCCGCCGTGGTACGGCGGCGGGTTCAGCCCGAAGGCCTCGGCCGGGGTCCACGCCCCGCCGGGCGTCGCCAGCACGGTGTGGCAGAAGCTTCCGTAGGAGGCGATGAACACCTCCAGGCCGCCGGTGCCGTTCTCGATCGCGCTCACCTGGTAGAGCTTCGGTCCGACGGTGGTGGCGCTGACGCGTTCCCAGGCGCCGTACGCACCGCCCGGCACGTCCTGGGAGCGGTGCCAGACGAAGGGCAGCTGCCGGTTCGTCGCGGTGTCGTCGTAGAACTGCTGGAACTGCTCGGTCCGGCCGTCGGCCCGCTGCGTCTCCACCAGGGTGCCGGCGACGGCCGCGCTGGCCAGTCCCAGGGCGGCGGTGTCCGTGCCGCACAGGGCCGCCAGTGCCGGGGCCGGTTCCGGGGCCGGCGGGACCGTCGTCGCGGCGGCCGTGGTCACCACGAAGGCCGCGGCCAGCACGCCCGCCAGTACGCCTCGTCGAAGGTTCCTGTACACGGTCGGCGAATCCTCTCGTTCGACGGTGGGAAAGGACTGCCCCGCGAGGGAGTCGGCCTCGCCGTCGCCCCGCGGCGGGTCCTCGCATTCTGGCCCGCCGCGGACACCCGGAACAGGGCGCCCACGGACCACCCCGTCGAGATCCGGCCGAACCCGAACGGCCGTCCGGAACATGAC
>NZ_JBHVER010000147.1:0-21011 GCF_042802195.1 Kitasatospora sp. NPDC057500
GCGCCGGGCGCCGTCCCGGCGAGCCGCGCACCGGCGGGCGGCGCCACCCGGCGTGGCGTCGGCTGAGCGGAGGCGGCTGAGGGGCGCGTGACTGCCGCTGCGCGCTGGCCCCCACCCTTCCGGATCGGCTCGCGCGGGCGGGCGCCACACCTGACCGGCGCGCGATTGCAGGGCGCGCCGTCCGTTCGCGCCGGGCAGCGGGCAGACTGGCGGGGTGAGCGACGAAGCCTTCAGCGGGACCGGCCCCGGAATGCGGTTCACCGCGGCCGACGAGGAGAAGAGACGCGGCGTCCGCCGGATGAAGACCATCGCGACCGGCCTGCTGGGCCTCGCGACCCTGGTCTTCGCCCTGGCCACCTGGGCCGAGGCGGCCGGCGCCGGCGCCTGGGCGGGCTACCTGGCCGCCGCCGCCGAGGCCGGCATGGTCGGTGCGCTGGCCGACTGGTTCGCGGTGACCGCGCTGTTCCGCCGCCCCTTCGGCCTGCCCATCCCGCACACCGCGATCATCCCGACCAAGAAGGACGCCTTCGGGCGCTCGCTCGGCGACTTCGTCGGCGAGAACTTCCTCTCCGGCCACGTGGTGCGCGGCCGGCTCGCCGCGCTCGGCATCGCCCGGCGGCTCGGCGAGTGGCTGGCCGCGCCCGGCAGCGCCGAGCGGGTCACCAAGGAGGCCTCGGCGGCGCTGCGCGGGGTGCTCGCGGTGCTGCGCGACGACGACGTGCAGGCGGTCGTCGCCGAGGCGGTCACCCGGCGGGCCGCCGCCACCTCGGTCGCCGAACCGGCCGGCCGGATGCTCGGCAAGGTGGTCGCCGACGGCGGCCACCACGGGGTGGTCGACCTGATCACCGTCCGGGCGCACGACTGGCTCACCGACAACCACGCCGAGGTGGTCCAGCGGGTCACCCAGAAGACGCCCGGGTGGACCCCGAAGTTCATCGACCACCAGGTCGGCGAGCGGGTCTACAAGGAGCTGATGCGCTTCGTCACCGACATACGGGACGACCAGCGGCACCCGGCGCGCGGCGCGATCGACAAGTTCCTCGCCGACTTCGCCACCGAGCTTCAGACCGACCCGGAGACCATCGCCAGGGTCGAGCGGGCGAAGGGCGAACTGCTCGCCCGGCCCGAGGTGCAGGACCTGATCGCCTCCACCTGGGCCGCCGTCCGCTCGCTGGTGCTGAACGCCGCCGAGGACGAGGAGAGCGAGCTGCGCCGGCGCATCCGCGAGGGCGTGCGGAGCTTCGGCACGCGCCTGGCCACCGACGCCAAGCTCCAGGCCAAGGTGGACGGCTGGCTCCAGGACGCCGCGCAGTACCTGGTCGACACCTACCGGGCCGAGATCACCTCGCTGATCTCCGAGACGGTGGCGGGCTGGGACGCCGAGGACGCCTCGCGCAAGATCGAGGCCAACGTCGGCCGGGACCTGCAGTTCATCCGGATCAACGGCACGGTGGTCGGGGCGCTCGCCGGACTGCTGATCCACACCGCGGCGGTCGCGCTCGGCGGCTGAGCGCCGGCTGCCTATCCTTGCCAGCACCGCTCGAAACGCGCGTAGAACCCAGCGCGCGGACCCCGGGCGCAGAATCCAGAGAAGAAGGGCACCACCGTGGTCCAGCCGGACGGAAGTCGGATCGGAACCCCCAGCGCCAGCACCCCCGCGGCCTCCGCGGACCGCTCCATCGAGGCGTTCATCGCCGCGATGCCCAAGGCGGAACTGCACGTCCACCACGTCGGATCGGCCTCGCCCCGGGTGGTCGCCGAGCTGGCCGCCCGCCACGAGGGCCGGGCCAGGGTGCCCGTCGACCCGCAGGCCCTCGCGGAGTACTTCACCTTCACGGACTTCGCGCACTTCATCGAGGTCTACCTGAGCGTCGTGGACCTGATCCGGGACCCCGAGGACGTCCGCGCCCTGACCTACGGCGTCGCCGAGGACATGGCCCGGCAGAACATCCGCTACGCCGAGCTGACCGTCACCCCCTACTCCTCGGTCAGCCGGGGCATCCCCGACGTCGCCTTCATGGAGGCCATCGAGGACGCCCGGCTGCGTGCCGAGAAGGAGCTCGGGGTGGTGCTCCGCTGGTGCTTCGACATCCCCGGCGAGGCCGGGCTGGCCGCCGCCGAGGAGACCGCCCGGCTGGCCGTCGACCTCGCCCCGGAGGGCCTGGTCAGCTTCGGCCTCGGCGGCCCGGAGATCGGCGTCCCGCGCCCCCAGTTCAAGCCCTACTTCGACCGGGCGCGGGCGGCCGGCCTGCGCAGCGTGCCGCACGCGGGCGAGACCACCGGCCCGGAGACGGTCTGGGACGCGCTGCGGGTGCTGGGCGCCGAGCGCATCGGCCACGGCACCCAGGCGGTCAACGACCCGGCGCTGCTCGACCACCTGGGCGAGCACCGGATCCCGCTGGAGGTCTGCCCGACCTCCAACATCGCCACCCGCGCGGTGGAGCGGATCGAGGACCACCCGATCAGGCGGATGGTCGACGCCGGGCTGCTGGTGACCGTCAACAGCGACGACCCGCCGATGTTCGGCACCGACCTCAACACCGAGTACGCGGTGGCGGCCCGGCTGCTCGGCCTGGACGAGGCCGGGGTGGCCGCGCTGGCGAAGAACGCGGTGGAGGCGTCCTTCCTCGACGCCCCGGGCAAGACCCGGCTGGCGGGCGAGATCGACGCCCACCTGACGCGGTGGCGCCAGGGCTGACCTGCGCGTTCCCGCTCCCGAGGGCCCCGTCGGCGCGTGTCGGCGGGGCCCTCGGCGTTCGATGGTGCCGTTCACTCGTTCGAGTGGCGCCATTCCGTGGTGCCAAAAAAGCTCGACATGGCGCCATGGGTGTGCCATTCTCTAGCCATGGATCTCACGCCGTACGTCGACAACCTCCGGCACGAACTCGCGGTGGCCGCGGGCGCGGGCGGGGACGAAGCGCGCGCCCTGGCCGAGCGCCTGACCCTGCCCTTGGAATCGGCCGCCCGGCTGACGCTGCTGAACGCGCTCTCCGACGCCATGGGGGAGGTGACGCGGGATCTGGCGCCGGGGTCGGTGGACGTCCGGCTGCGCGGACTCGAACCGGAGTTCGTGGTCTCGGTGCCGCCGGGTGCCGATTCCTTCCACGACACGGAGCCGGCCGGTGTCGGACTGGTGCCACCGGTGCCCCCGGTGGCGCCACCCATGGCATCCGGACTACCGGCCGGTGGCCCGGGCGAGGCGGCCGACGACGGCAACACCGCCCGGATCAACTTCCGGCTGCCCGCCCACCTCAAGGCCCGGGTGGAGGAGGCCGCCGGGCAGGAGGGGCTCTCGGTCAACGCCTGGCTGGTCCGGGCGGTCGCCGCCGCGCTGGACCCGGGCGCGCCCGTGCGGTCCGAGCCGCGGACCAGGCGGGCCACCGGCCAGGGGTTCACGGGCTGGGTCCGCTAGCCGTCCGTCCACCACGCCGCTCATCCATCCATCCGCCAACTCTCACCCCTACCACCTGCGGAGACGCAGGGAAGAGCCACGAGGACGGGACAACCATGCCTTCTTTCGACACCCCCGACCCGATCAGCGTCACCCTGGAGTTCGACATCGGCTCGGTGCGGATCATCGCGGCCAAGCGCACCGACACGGTGGTCGAGGTGAGTCCCGCCGACCCGGGCTCCGAGGTGGACGTCCGGATCGCCGAGCAGACCAAGGTCACCTGCGCCAACGGCGCACTGGTCCTCAAGGCCCCGAAGAAGCGGTCGATCTTCGGCCGGGCGGGATCGATCGACGTCGCGATCGAGGTGCCGGCCGGCTCCGGGGTCCGCGGTGACGCCCCGATGGGCGACTTCCTGCTGGAGGGCGTCTTCGGCGACTGCCGGCTGAAGACCTCGGTCGGCCGGATCGAGGTCGACGAGGCCGCCGCCGTCAACCTGCGGAGCGACCACGGCGAGGTCCGGCTGGGGCGGGCCGACGGGGACGCCGAGGTGCAGTCCGCCGGGCGGATCGAACTCGGCAGCGTCGCGGGAGCCCTGACGGTCAAGAACCTCAACGGCGAGACGGTGGTCGGGCAGGTCGGCGGCGAACTGCGGGCCAACTCCTCCAACGGCGCCATCACCGTCGGCAGCGCGCTCGCCGGTGTCGACGCCAAGTCCGCCCACGGCACCATCCGGATCGGCGAGGTGGTCCGCGGCCGCACCGTGCTGCAGACCTCCATCGGCGATCTGGAGATCGGCATCCGGGAGGGCACCGCGGCCTGGCTCGACGTGCACACCAAGGTCGGCGGCGTCCGCAACGCGCTGGAGGCCTCGGGCGCACCGGGGGAGGCCGCCGAGACGCTCGAAGTGCGGGCCCGGACCCAGCTCGGCGACATCGTGGTCCGGCGGGCCTGACCGGCCGCCGGCCAGACCACAGCACAGGGGGGGAGCGACCAGCATGACCACCACCACCAGCACGCTCGGGCCGAGTACGGCGATCTCCGCCGTCGGCCTCACCAAGGCCTTCGGCGGGCGGACCGTACTCGACGGCATCGACCTGCGGGTCCCGGAGGGCACCGTGTTCGCCCTGCTCGGGCCCAACGGCGCGGGCAAGACCACCACCGTGGAGATCCTCTCCACGCTCGTCCCGGCCGACGCGGGGGCGGTGCGGGTGGCCGGCCACGACGTGGTCCGGGAGGGCGACCGGGTGCGCGCCGCGATCGGCGTCACCGGCCAGTTCTCGGCGGTGGACAACCTGCTCACGGCCGAGGAGAACCTCCTCCTGATGGCCGACCTGCACCACCTCGCCCGCCGGGAGGGGAAGCGGCGGGCGGCGAAACTGCTGCGGCGCTTCGACCTGACCGGGGCGGCCGCGAAGCCCGTCACCACCTTCTCCGGCGGCATGCGGCGCAAGCTCGACCTCGCCATGACCCTGGTCGGCGACCCCCGGGTGATCTTCCTCGACGAGCCGACCACCGGGCTGGACCCGCGCAGCCGCAGGACGATGTGGGAGCTGATCGAGGGGCTGGTCCAGGACCGGGGCGTCACGGTGCTCCTGACCACCCGGTACCTGGAGGAGGCCGACCACCTGGCGGACCGGATCGCCCTGCTCGACGGCGGCCGGATCGTCGCCGAGGGCACGGCCGCCGAACTCAAACGGCGCGTCCCCGGCGGCCACCTCCGGCTCCACTTCGCCCGCCCCGCCGACCTCGACGCGGCCGCCGCGCTGTTCGACTACGCCGGCGCCGATGCCGAGGAGCTCACCCTCTCGATCCCCGGCGACAAGTCGATCCTCACGGTGAAGGCCGTGCTCGACGCCCTCGACAACGCGGCCGTCCGGGCCGAGTCGCTCACCGTCCACACACCCGACCTCGACGACGTCTTCCTGACCCTGACCGCGGAGGGGGCAGCCCGGTGAGCACGGTGTCCTACGCCGCCGGCGACTCGCTGACGATGCTGCGGCGCAACCTCAAGCACGCTCGGCGCTACCCGGCGCAGACCTTCTCGGTCGTGCTGATGCCGGTGACGATCCTGCTGCTCTTCGACTACGCCTACGGCGGCACCCCGGGCGCGGGCATCGGGGGCGGCGGCCGCGTCGACCACGTGACGCCAGGCATCGTGCTGATGGCGGCGACCGCCGGCTCGCTGATGACGGCCGTCGGGGTCTGCGTCGACATGACCGGGGGCATCGTCAACCGGTTCCGGACGATGGCGATCGCCCACTCGTCCTTCCTGGCCGGGCATGTGCTCGGCAGTCTGATCCGGACCGCGGCGGGCCTGCTGATCGTCGCCGCAGCCGCCTTCGCGACGGGCTTCCGCCCCGACGCCGACGCGCTGGAGTGGCTGGCGGCGGGCGGGCTGCTGCTCTTCGTCACGCTCGCACTGACCTGGGTGTCGGTCGGCATCGGCCTGGCCGCCGGGACGCCGGAGAGCGCCGGAAACCTGCCGCTGCCGCTGCAGTTCCTGCCCTTCGTCGGCAGTGCGACCGTGCCGCCGGACTCGATGCCCACCGCGCTGCGCCGGTTCGCCGAGTACCAGCCGTTCACGCCGCTCACGGAAACCCTGCGGGGGCTGCTGACGGGCACGGCCATCGGGTCGAGCGGGGTCGTCTCGCTGGCCTGGTGCACCGGGCTCACCGCTGCCGGGTACCTCTGGGCCCGCGCCGCCTTCCGCCGTCCGGTCGAGCGCTGGCGGTGAGGGTGGGCGCGGAGGGCCGCGGCCGCCGCAGGGACGGGCGGCGGCCGCGGGGCCCGCACGGCCCCTAACGGGGCGGCAGGCGGAGCGCCAGGCCGTCGAGGATGACGTTCAGGCCGTAGGAGAACTTCTCGTGCCGCAGGTCGGCCGGGTCCCCGACGGCGTTGGCCGCGGCGTCGGCGAAGGCGTCGGAGAGGAACTGGTGCCCCGCCACCGCCTCCTGGGCGGAGGGCATCAGGCCGGCGATGAACTCGGCCTCGCTCTGGCCGCTGCGGAGCACCGTGGTGAGGAAGGCGGCCTCGGTGGTGCTCATCCCGAGCACGTAGGAGAGCGTGGTGTCGATCGCCCGGGACGGCTCCGGGAAGCCGGCGGCCGAGAAGAGCGCGGCCATCCGCTCGGAGACGTTGATCAGGTTGGGGCCCAGGTAGACCAGTCCGGCCTGACCGATCACCGACCCCAGCCAGCGGTGGCGCAGTGTGGTGTCCCGGAAGGCCTCGCAGGTCGCGGTGACATCGGCCCGCCAGTCGGCGGCGCCGGGGTCGGGGACGGGGATCTCACCGAAGACCTCGTCCACCGCCAGTTCGATCAGCTCGTCCTTGGTGGCGACGTGCCGGTAGAGGGAGGTCGCGCCGGCGTTGAGCCGGGCGCCGAGCTTGCGCATCGAGAGCGCCTCGACCCCATCGGCGTCGAGCACGGCGATCGCCTCGCGGACGATCGTCTCCCGGCTGAGCACGGGCTGTTCGGGCTCGCGCTGCCGGCGGGCCCATACGGACGGGATCGGGTTCGTCTTGGCGGCCATCGGCCGGTCCTCCCTCAGGGGATCGGTACAAGGAAATCCCTGCGTACACCGTTCGCGGTGAGCGTACAGGAAGCAAGGTTGCGCACACTGTTCCGCGCTGCGTACAGTGTGCGCATCGACGGAACATCGTACGCACGTCGTACTTCGGAGGGGAAGAAATCATGGAAGGCCGTAACCCGCGGCGCTGGTGGATCCTGATCGTGCTGTGCCTCAGCACGCTCGTCCTGGTGGTCGACAGCATGGCGCTGACGGTGGCGGTGCCGTCGATGACCGAGGACCTGAACGCCACCGCACAGGACACCCAGTGGATCCTGGACTCCTACATCCTGGTCTTCGCCGGACTGCTGCTGACCTCGGGAAGCCTCGGCGACCGGTTCGGCCGGCGGAAGATCATGATCTTCGGTCTGCTGCTCTTCGGAGCGGCCTCGCTGGCGGCGACGCTCTGCACCAACCCCGGTGAGGTCATCGCGAGCCGGGTGGCGATGGGCGTCGGCGGCGCGCTGATCATGCCCTCGACGCTGTCGATCCTCATCACCGTCTTCGAGGAGGACGAGCGCGGCAAGGCCATGGCGGCCTGGGGCGCGGTCTCGATGCTCGGCCTGGTCGGCAGCCCGGTGCTCGGCGGCCTGCTGATCGACCACTTCTCCTGGCACTCGATCTTCTTCATCAACGTGCCGGTGGTGGTGCTGGCGATCACCGCCGCGCTGGTCCTGATGCCCGAGTCCAGGGGCCCGTGGCAGAAGCCGGACCCGCTGGGCGCGGTCCTCTCGGCGGTCGGCATGACCGCGCTGATCTGGTGGATCATCGAGATCCCCAAGCACGGCGCGTTCGGCGGCACCTCGCTGATCTCCCTGACGACCGCGGTCGTGGCCCTCGGCGGGTTCGTGATCTGGGAGAACGTGGTGGCGGAGCCGATGGTCCCGCTGGTGCTCTTCAAGCAGCGCAACTTCAGCGGCGGCTCGCTCTCGTTGACCCTGGTCCAGATCGGCAACGGCGGCCTGCTGCTGGTCCTCACCCAGTACCTGCAGTTCGTGCTGGACTACTCGCCGATGAAGGCGGGCCTGGCCTTCGTGCCGATGGCGGTCGCCGCGCTGATCGGCAACGGCGCGGGCGCCGGCCTGACGGCCAGGATCGGCTTCCGCCCGCTGGTCCTGGTCGGCATGGGGCTGATGGCCGGCTCGTTCGTCCTGCTCAGCACGGTCGACGCGGACACCGGCTTCACCGTCCCGGCGGTGGCGCTGGCCCTGCTCGGCCTGGGTGCCGGTCTCGCGATGCCGGCCGCGGTCGGCGCGCTGATGGGGGAGATCCCGCCGGAGAAGGCGGGCGTCGGCTCGGCCCTGAACGACACCATCCAGCAGGCGGGCACCGCACTCGGCATCGCGATCCTCGGCTCGCTGCTGGCCAGCGGCTACGCCGACAGGATGCCGGCGGGCAGCTCGGAGCCGGCCAAGCAGTCGATCATCGGCGCGCTGGCCGAGGCCGGGGCCAAGGGCGACGCCGGCCTGGCCCACGCGGCCCGGGAGGCGTTCACCTCGGCGATGTCCACCACCCTCACGGTGAGCGCCGTGGGCGTCCTCGCGGCGGCCCTGCTGGCGGCGGTGGTGCTGCGGAACAAGAAGCCCGCCGCCGCGCAGGCGCCGGGGACCCCGGAGTCCTCGAAGGAGGACGCCGCCGAGCCGGCGGTGTGACCAGGCGGTTCGGGACGGAGCGGCGAAGGCCGGCCCCTCGGGAGGGGCCGGCCTTCGGGCGTTCCTGCGGGCGGTGGCTACAGGTTGACGTAGTCCGCCTTGTCGTTCCAGTTGCCGCCGTACGGGTAGTCGAGGGTCACGAAGTCGTAGCAGTAGCCGTTCGACAGGACGACCAGGGGGTCCGGTTGCAGGGTGCGGTCGTCGTAGACCGCCAGGTTGCCGCTGGAGCGGAAGACGCAGGCGGAGCTGGCCATGTCGCGGAACCCGTAGTCGCTGAGGTACTTGGTGCCCGGCTGCGTCCAGCGCAGCAGGTTGCCCGTGCGGTTGGAGTGCTCCCAGAGGCAGGCTTGGCCGGCCTCGCACGTCGGGGGCTCCTGAAGCGACAGCCCGGCCCCGGCGGGCACGGCCGGTGCGGCCTTGGCGGCCTCGGCGAGCGCCGGGTCGATGGCGGCGATCGCGGCGTCGGCCTCGGCGACGCTGTCGTGGCAGTAGACGTCGCCGCTCGTCACCTCGGTGCAGACGCCGGCGCCGCCCCAGCCCTTGGACAGGTCGATCCGCTGGCCCCGGTAGAAGGCGGTCACCGGATTGGACGGCGCGGCCTTCACCGAACCGGCGGACTGTTGGGTGTCGGTGGACGGAACCGTCGGTGCGGGTGCCGCAGTGGCCGCCGGGGCCGCCAGCACGAGCGTGCCGGCGGTCGCGGTGACGACGGCGAGCATGCGGAAGGAACGCACGGTCGACTTCTCCTCTGATGGGTTCGTGACGGGAAAGTGCTGCCACGAACCCAACGCCGGATCAGCCGTTCGCACAATAGTTCCGACGGGGACCGGTCAATGGCTGTCCGAATTGGCCTACTGGCTTGATTCCACGGGCGCCGGAGGAACCGGCTCGCCGGGGGCGCCGACGATGCCCTGGGTGAGGATGGCGGTGGATTCGCTCTCGTCACCGCTCCTGCCCCACGGCCCGTTGGTCAGTAGGACGGTACGGATGCCGAGCAGCGCCAGGGTCGTCCGGTCGAAGATCCACTCCAGGCGCTGACCGTCGTTCACCCGGGCCACGGCCACCCCGTGCCGCCCGGTGGCGTCGACCGCGTCGTCCACGGCGATCACTCCGGGGATGCGGGCGGCGACGCGGTAGAGCGCCGAAGCCGTCTGCGGAGGGATGACCAGGCCGCGCAGCATGTCGCTGATGGTGACGAAGGCCTCCTGGTCCGGTCCGGTGGTCGAACCCGAATCGGGACCGTCGTTCGCGGCGGTGTCGTAGATCAGCTTCAGCAGGGCGTCGGTCTCGGTCGGCAGGGTGGTCAGCTGGCGGTAGGTGTGGCCGTTCAGCGCCGGGTGGGTGTCGGCGGGGAGTCGTTCGTCGACGCCGTCGGAGCGCAGGAGGCCGTCGCGGCTGCCGTTCACGGCGGTCCAGCGCTCCTTGTTCACGGTGGAGACGGTGCGCGCCATGGTGCCGTCGCGGAGCTCGCTCAGCGCCGTGGAGTAGGCGATCGTCCAGCTGTAGGTGAACTGGGAGTCCTGGACCGGGGGCTGGGGGCGGCTCTGGGCGGCCTGGGCGATCCGGTTGAGGAGTTCGACGGAGGCGGCGCTCGCGCCGGGCTGGTCCTGCACCGAGGAGGAGGGGTCCGGGGTGAAGGTGACGGCGGTGACGGCGGTGGCGGTGACGATGGCGGTCACCGCGACGAGGCCGCGCCAGCGGGCGGTGAGGGCGGCGAAGGGGCGGGGCCGGGCGAACTCGGCGAGCAGCACGTCACGGCGGATGGCGAGCTGGGAGAGGGAGGGTTCCGGGTGGGGCGGCGGGGGGAGCAGCCGGGCGAGTTCACGGCGCTCGCTGTGCTCGTTCCACTCGGAGTGGTCGGTGCTCGTGTTGCTCATGGCCGCCCTTCCTGGTGGTGGCCCACGGACTGATGGCTGATGGCGAGGCTGCCCCGGCGCGGCTCGGGGGGATCCTGGGCGTCGACGATCCGCCGGAGCTTGTCCCGGACGCGGGAGAGCCGGGAGCGGACGGTACCGACGGGTATGCCCAACGCCTCGGCGGCCTCGGCGTAGCCGAGCCCGGACCAGACGACCAGCGTGAAGACCTCCCGCTCCGGCCCGCCGAGCCGGTCGAGCGCGCGGACGGCGGCCGCCGCGGTGTTGGCGTCGGTGATCCGGCTGACGACCTCGTCGGCGAAGTCGGGGATCGGGCCGCGGCGGGGGAGCCGGGACATCGCGTCCCGGTGCCGGCGCGCGGCGCGGGCGGTGTTGCGGAGCACATTGGTGGCGATGGCCAGCAACCAGGCACGGGGGTGGAGGACTTCGTCACGGAGCTTGCGCCGCAGCCGCCAGGCTTCGAGGAAGGTGAGGGAGACGATGTCGTCGGCGAGGTCGCGGTCCCCGGTGGACCGGTACGCGTGCGCGAAGACCGTGCGAGCGTGCTGATCGTAGAGCTCGGCGAACACTTGGCGTTCGCCGGCCTGCGTCTGCTTACTGGACAAGGAGGACTCCACGCAGATCTGGTGTCCGCAGGACGGAGGTGGTTCCAGAGAAGTTCGAGGATGCCGAACTGCGTTCTTGGAACGGAATGATATTCGGTCACCAGTTCTGACTGAAGCGGGGAGTTGGGGTTGGTGCGGGCGCCCGTGGACGGGTCGGCACTGCGGCGCAGCGCCGACCCCGAGCAGTGCCGTCGCGCACCGTGCGCGGGGCCGGGCTGCTACCTCCGATACCGCTGCGCCACCGCCGTGAAGGCCGCCTTGGGTTCCCAATCCATGTCGGGGTAGGTCCGTCCCCGGCGTCCTTCGAGCAGTTTGACGATGCCCAGGCCGGCCCGGTCCAGGTCGTACCTGGGGTCACCGTCCGGGCGGTGCGGGTAGCCGGGCAGGGCGAAGAGGAACACGAACGCGCTGTCCACGCCCTCGGTCTCGAAGATCTCCAGCAGTTCGCTCAGGTAGGCGGCCTGGCCGGCCTCGTCGCGCTCGTGCACGCCGTTCAGCCGCACCGGGGCCTTGGTCTCCGGGTCGTGCTCGACCACCTCCAGCACCCGTCCGCCCCGGTCGCCCGCGCCGCGGTAGGCCGCGGTGCCGAATCCGGTGATGGCGAGCGGTTTCGGGCCTCGGGCCAGGGTGCGCACGGCGTCGCGGAACCGGTCGGCGACCTCGGCGGAGCGGAGCAGTTCGAACGTCACGAAGTCGAAAGGGGTCCAGTCGACCTGCTCGAACTGGATGGACGCGTAGGTGAGTTCGCCCTGGAAGCGCTCGCGGACGGTGGCCGCGGCCTCGCGGAGGAACGCGTTGAAGCGCACGCCGAGTTCCTGCATCGCCTCAGCCCGCCGTTCGGGTCGGCCCATCAGCTGCTCGACCCGTTCCTCGGGGCACTCTCCGGGAAGGAACCCGTGGTTCATCACGCTCAGCTCGACCCCTGCGACGAACACGACGGTGGCTCCCTGCCGACGGAGTCGTTCCGCGCGCTCGGCGCAGTCGCGGAAGAGCGCGAGGATCTGCTCCGGATCCAGTTCCAGCGGATAGGGCGAGAACCAGACCTCGAGGCCGAGTTCGGCGGCGGCGTCGGCGGCCAGCTCCAGCCGTTCCGGGTCGCCGCCGATGATCTGGACCGCGTTGCAGTGCAGGTCGTCGCGGATGATCGCGAGCTCGCGCCGGACCACAGCGGGGTCGAAGTGCTTACGGGATGTCCGGCCGTGCGTGACGAATCCGGTGTCGTAGGTCATTCCTCTTGCTCGCATGACGGCGTCCCCTCTGTCGGTCTCGGTCGGGTCGAGGCTGACAGTAAACATGCGCATGCGCAAGTTTGCGTATGTGTAACTTTGCGTGCGCGCAGCACCATGTGGAACGCTGGTGCCATGACGACACCACCACCACCGGGCCTGCGGGAGCGGAAGAAGCAGGCCACACGCGAGGCACTGCGAGAGGCGGCCCTGCGGCTGGCCGTGGAGCACGGCCCGGGCCAGGTGCGGGTCGAGGACATCGCCGAAGCGGCCGGGGTCTCGCCGCGCACGTACAACAACTACTTCGCCAGCCGCGAGCAGGCGATCGTCTCCGCGGTCACCGCCGACCGGGAGGTGCGCGTCGCGGCGGCGGTCGCGGCCCGGCCCACAGGGGTGCGCCTGGCCGACGCCGTCACCGAGGCCGTGGTCGAGCAGTACACGGACACGGGCGAGCGCGAACAGAAGGCGCTGCTGCTGATCACCACCCGGACCGCGCTGCGCGACGCGTTCCTCGATGCCACCGCCGGCATCGAGGCCCCTCTCGCGCCGGTGATCGCCGAACGCCTGGGCGACACCGAAGCGCAGACGGCCCGTGTCCTCGCGGCAAGCGTGGCCGCGGCGGTCCGCATCGCACTGGAAGGCTGGCTCCAGCCGACCGGAGATGTGGAGGGGCTCGCCACCGGAGGACTGGTCGTGCCCTCCGGCTCCCTGTCCGACCGGCTCCGCGCGGCGCTGGCCCCGCTCGCGCCCGCGTTCGACGCCGTCGAGCAGCACGTCCGGCCGTGAGGCCACCCGGGGTGTCACGGAGGAGCGTCGTGGGCCACGTCATGCGGGCGGCTGCGGCCGTTCCTGCCCCGCCGGTCGGCCGGTCGGCCGGTCGGGCGTGACGGGCACCGGGATCGGACTGCGGACGTGCTGCTCCGCCCGGCCGGGCTCAGTCGATCGTCTTGATCACCCGGGCGGGTACTCCGGCGACCAGGGTCCCGCCGGGAACATCGTGGGTGACCACCGCGCCGGCGGCGACCACCGATCCGGCACCGATGGTCACGCCCTGCGTGACCACGGCAGCCGTCCCGATCCAGACGTTGTCCTCGATGACGATCGGGGCGAAGGAGAGGTAATCACGGCGCTCGTCGAGCGGCAGAGGGTGCCCCCCGGTGATGAGGCTGACCTTCGGGGCGATCATGACACGGTTGCCGATGCGGATCCCGCCCTTGTCCATGAACGTGCACCCCTGGTTGACGAAGACGTTCTTCCCGAACGTCGTGTTCAGCCCGTACTCGGTGAAGAACGGCGGGTAGATCGTCACCGACTCCGGGAGCGGGCCGCCGAACACAACGGAAAGCAGTTCGGCACGGCCCTCGTGGTCGCTGAACGGCAGCACGTTCAGTCGGGACGTCGCGTCGGTCACCTCCGCGATTCGTTCCGCGTGGCGCGCGAACTCGGGCGTCCGGATATACATGACCTGTTCTGTGCGGGTAGACATGCGTTGATCCCACCACCCCGCAGAGCGCGCGATCAAACAACCTCACGGCCCATCAGGCACAACCGATCGTTGTGGAATTAGGGTGCGAGCGTGGATGCTGAAGCGCTGCGGACGTTCGTGGCCGTTGCCGGGACCGGTCACTTCCTGGCCGCGGCGGACGAGCTGAGGATCAGCCAGCAGGCGGTCTCCAAACGGATCGCGGCCCTGGAGAGACACCTCGGGGTCACGCTCCTGGTGCGATCCTCCCGAGGCTCCCGGCTGAGCCTGGACGGGCAGGTCTTCCTGCCGCACGCCAAGAGGGCCCTCACGGCTCTCGAACAGGCCGAGCGGGCCGTGCGCCCCGGCAGCCGGCCGTTGCGTGTCGACGTCCTCAACCGGCGCATCGCTCCGGCCCAGGCCGTCTACCGGTTCTACCGCTCCAACCCCGGGGCGAACCTGGACGTGGTCACACTGAGCAACGAGAATGCCGCCCAGGCCGCCCGGGCGGTGCTCGAAGGAAGCATCGACGCGTCCTTCCGCGCTCTGCCGGCAGACCGGGTCCCGGCCGGGATCACTGCCGAACGACTTCTGGACGCCCCCCTTGAGCTCTTGGTCGGGCCCGGCCACCCGTTGGCGCACGCCCCCTGGACCGGGCCTGCGGACCTGACGGGCCACCGCATCTGGATCCCCGGGATCACGCCGGGCACGGAGTGGGCGGCGTTCTACCAGGCACTTTCCGAGGCCTTCGGTCTGAGCATCGACGCGCTCGGCCCCCACTTCGGTGACGAGGCCCTGATGGACGCGCTGGCCGGCTCGGACTCGCTGGCGACCCTCGTCGGCGGCGGGGACCGGTACCTGTGGCCGCAGAGCCACGACCTGCGGCGCATCCCGTTGCGCGAACCGACCCCGGTCTACCCGCACGTGCTGCTGTCCCGCAGCGGAGACCGGCACCCCGTGTTGACCGCGCTACGTGAGCATTTGCGCACCCCGCCGCGAACCCCGGACGACGTGTGGGTGCCGGACTGGGAAGGGCCGGGTGCGGACCGTATGGGATCTTGAGGTCGCGAGCAGCCCGTGGCAGGCTCATGCCGCATGATCGATGAATTCGCGAAGGACAACCTGCACCGGAGGCTGCGGCGGGACCGCGAGGCGCTGCTCTGGAAGCTCGACGGCTTGTCCGAGTACGACGCCCGCCGGCCTTTGACGGTGACCGGGACCAACCTCCTCGGCCTGGTCAAGCACGTGGCCACCGTGGAGGCCAGGTACTTCGGCGAGGTCTTCGACCGCCCCTCCCCGGAGGAGTTGCGCCGGTGGCAGGACCACGACGGCAGCGATTTGTGGGCGACCGAGGACGAGACCCGCGACCAGATCATCGGGTTCTACCGGCGTACATGGGAGCACTCGGACGCGACGATCACCGAGCTTCCCCTCGACGCCCCCGGCCACGTGCCGTGGTGGCCGGAGCCGGGTCCCAACACGAACCTGTTCGCCGTCATGGTCCATGTCGTAGGCGAGGCCAACCGGCATGCCGGGCACGCCGACATCCTGCGCGAGGGCCTCGACGGCCGAACCGGAGTGCGGCCCGAACACGAGAGGGAGATAGACGAGGCAGCCCGCGCGGCCTACTGGGCGAAGGTCGAGCAGGCCGCCAGGTCGGCCGCACCGATCAAGGGCTGATGTTCTGACCGGTTGTCCAGGACCATGCAGACCGGGGCGCCGTCCGGACGGGCCGGGGTGTCGTCGCCGACAGCCCGGAGCCCCGAACGGGCCGGTTCAGGAGAAGGACTCAGGAGGCGGACGGCTCGATCTCCCCGGCGAAGACGATGACCTGGTCGATGAGGTTCCGCCGCAGATGGACGACGTCCGTTCCCGACAGGCGGGGGCCTTCATCCGGCGTCGTGAAGATCCACTGGTACCGGGCCCACTCGTCCGGCATGTCCACCGCCGAACAGCGCACCATCGTGCCGGTCCCCGCGGGGTGGCGCCGGATGTCCAGCACGAACCGCTCGACCGCCTCGATCCCCTCGGTACGGCCCAACGGTCCCCAGAGGACCACGTCCGAGGTCAGAGCCTGGGAGAGCAGTGCAGTTACATAGCTGTCGTCCGAGGCGTTGAACGCCGAGATGAACGTGTCGATCGCGGACTGCGCAGTCTCTTCCTGCATGCACCATTCATACCAGTTGCCTCGCGGAAACCGCGCTCGACCAGGCAGCCGGCTGAGGCCGTGCCCTTCGCTGTTGGGCGAAGGGCACGGCTGAGGGGTGTGCGTCAGGTGTTGAATTCGCCGTTCTGGATGCCGGCCACGAGGTCGCGCCACTCGGTGATGGTCAGCTCGGCTATGGAGGAGGGGTGGAGACTGCTCCGGACGTAGACGGCGTCGTCGGTGACGGCCACCTCTGGGCAGTTGGTGGAGTCGGCGCAGGCGGATGGCCGGGTCCAGAGCAACGGTTCCAAGGCTCAGATTCCCTTCTTGATGCGGTTGATCAGATCGCGTGACTGCTTCGGGGAAAGTGATCGCTCGATCATTCGGTCTATGATCTGCCGATAGTTGTCCACCTGGTTGCGCTCATGGAGAAACACCGGGCCGCCGACCGCGTCGAGTTGGACGGTATCGAGTCTCGGGACCGGTCCATTTGCGTGGACGATTGCTTGCCCTGCGCCTTTGAATCCATTCGCCTCGAAGGTGACGACGTGGACGGCCACGTGCGGCAGTTGGGTGAACTCCAGAATCTTCTCAAGCTGCCTTCGACTGACTTCGGGTCCGCCGAAGCGCATCCTGAGAGCTGCTTCGTGGACCACGGCCGTGTAGGGGCGAGTGCCCTGCTCCATGAGAATCTCGGAGCGGCGCAGTCGGTTCTCCACTCGTGATTCCAAGAGCCTTGGCCGCAGTGGCGGATAGGCCTCCTGGAAGACGGCCCTGCTGTACTCCTCGGTCTGCATCGCCCCGGGTGGGTGGCAGATCTGGTAGGTCATCATGCCTTGGGCGAAGAACTCAAGCTCCGAAGTGTCAAGGAATCCAGTGGGAACAGATCCTCGATACTCCTCCCACCATCCCTTGTGCCTCTCGCCGGCCATCCGCGCGAGCGCATCGATGTAGTCGGCATCGCTCTCTTCGTACTCGGCGGCGAGAGCTCGAACGCGATCTGGCGTGACCGGATAGTAGCCCTTCTCGATCTGCGTGATCTTTGTTCTGTCGAGGCCGAACAGGGCGGCGGCTTGAGTGGTTGTACGACTGGCGCAGTCTCGCATCTTGCGCAGCTCGATACCCAGTCGTTCCTGCCTGACCGTCGGGATGGCGCGTGGTGGCATGCGTCAAGCATCTACACGCGCGGCCGATCAGTCCAGCCGCGTTCCGGTGGCACCTGTTTCCTAGATTGCGTGGCACGTGTGAGTTCCGATGCTCTACAGTCTGTGATGCACCGCTCACCGGACGAATTGTCATCAACGGGCCTCACCCGGGCAGTTGGCACCCTCATGCCTCCGTCCGGTGCGCCCCCACCTACACCGCTGGGAGTGTCCCCATGTGTAACCGCAACACCCCCTCCCTCGCCGTCTCCCGCGAGGCCCTCCGCTCGGCCATGGTCCTCGCCGACTTCCACCCCGACACCATCGCCGATGCCGAACTCGCCCTCGTCGAGCTGATCGTGAATGCCTGGCGGCACGGCGACACGGCCTCGCCGATCGTTCTCCTCCTCCTCTCCGACGAGGCGCTCCGCGTCTCCGTCGGCGACAACTCCTCCGACCTCCCCGCCCCCCTCGCCTCCACCGGCCTCGCCGAGTGCGGCCGGGGCCTCCAACTCGTCCAGGGCCTCACCCACCGCTGGGGCGCCGAACCCCAGAAGCGCGGCAAGCTGGTCTGGTTCGAGTTCGACCGCGTCGCCTGACCATGATCGGCCTACTGGCCCTCATCATCGCCGCCGCCGTCGTCGGCGCCGTCTGCCGGATCCGGTCCGACGCCCTCCGCGACCGCCACCGCGACCACCGGATACCCGAGTAGCCCCCGCTCCTCCCTCGGCGCGCGTCCGACCTGACCGGCTGCCCGGTCGGCCAGGTCGGCCGCACCCTGCCGTGGACGTCGCCCCGCCATCGCTCGCCGCAGGGGTTGGGCGGGGATGGCGACGCCCACGGCCGGATCATCGTCCCGGTGGCGAACTGCCCCCGTCCATCTGCCGATCGGCTGGTGGAACCTCCTCCCCGAAGCGCACTCCGGAGTCAGCGCCCCGCGCCCCGCAGAGCCGCCAGCCCGGCCGCCGCGTCGGCCGGAGCCACTGCCGCACCGCCGTCGCACAGGGTCTTGACCGCGACCGCGACGACCGCCGCGTCGAGGCCCGACGGGTCCGTGCCCTCGTACGGGTTGTACGACAGCGCGACCTGCCGCTTCCCGTCCGCCGTGCCGAACAGCAGCGTGCCCCAGCCCGGAATGCCGCCGTCGTGCCCCCACAGCGGGCCGCAGCCGAAGTCGGCCTGGGCCACGCCGAGTCCGTAGAACGACTGGCCCGACCCCGTCGGCACCGTGCGCTTCAGCTCCGCCTGCTCGGCCGGTCGCAGCAGCTTTCCGCCGAACAGGGCGGCGTGGAAGCGGTTGAGGTCGGCCGGAGTGGAGATGCCGTTGCCCGCCGCGTCGGCGACGGTCGGGTTCAGCCGGGTGATGTCCGCCGGCCCCTCAGCCAGCTTGGCGTACGCGCGGGTGTGCGGCCGGCGCAGGCCGGTCTCGGAGCCGGGGAACACCGTGTCGTCGAGGTGCAGCGGCTTGACGACCCGCCGCTCGACCTCGCTCTGCCAGCTGTTCCCGGTCAGCTTCCTGATCAGCATCCCGGCGAGGACGTAGTTGGTGTTCGAGTACCTCCAACCCTCGCCCGGCGCGAAGTACGGCGGGTGTGCGAAGCCGACCGCGACCAGTTCCTCCGGCCGGTAGTCCTGCCAGCGGCTCGCCCCGTTGACCCAGTCGCGCAGGCGCGCCTCGTCCCGGTAGAAGAACTGCGGGTCCTCCAGGTAGTCGAACAACCCGCTGGTGTGGTTGAGCAGTTGGCGCACGCTGATCGCGCCGCCGTTCGGGACGACCCCCGGTAGGTACCGCTCGACCGGGTCGTCCAGCCGCAGCCTGCCCTCGGCGACCAGTTGGAGCGCCACCGTCGACACGAACGCCTTGGTGACACTGCCGATCCGGAACCGGCCGTCCGGCCTGACCGGCTGCCCGGTGGCCAGGTCGGACGTGCCGGCCGCGCCCCGCCAGATCCGGCGGCCGTCCTGCCGGACCTCGGCGAACGCGGCCGTCGAGGATCCGTCCTCGATGAACGCCCGAAGCTCCGCCCGGGCGTCGACACCGGCGGGTGCGGCCGCCACCGCCGCCGGGGCGAGGGTGACGACGGTGGCGCCGGCCAGCGCGAGGGCGGCCATTCGCCTTCCCAACCGGCCGAGTCTGCGCGGTGCTTGAGCCTGGACGAACGCCATGGTGAACCACCCTCCCCGGCCCGGGTCTCGGGCCCTCGTCGCCCAGACTCGCACCCGCTCCACCCGCCTCGCGTCGTCCTCCGGGCTGGCCTCGCAGGCCCCCTGAGGTCCATCGTCGGTATCCCGGACCCGGCCGAACGGCGGGGGTGGCGCGCAGAATGATCGGCGTCACCGGGCTTGACGCCGCGCCTCCCCCCGCCGTCCGGCCGGTCGCTCAACGCAGCAAAGTGAAGGCCGAGTTGGCCGTGGCGCCGCCCTTGGCGCCGGCCGCGCCGGCCGCACCGGCCGCACCGGCCGCACCGACCGCGCCGACGCCGCAGGACGCCTTCAGGATGAAGGCGTTCAGCGTGGTGAAGGTGTCCTCGCTCTCGGCCCCCTGTGAGAGGTTGAAGGAGAGGGAGAACTGCCGCGCGCCGTCCTTCGACCCCAGCCACACCGTGTTGTACCCCGGTATCCCGCCGGTGTGGCCCCAGACCTCCCCGCAGGGCAGGTCGTACCGGATCAGGCCCAGCCCGTAGTGCGCGCCGAGCATCGGCGCCGGGACGGCCGTGGTCATCTCGGCGAACCGGGCCGCCGACAGCAGCCTGCCGCCGAACAGGGCGGCGTGGAAGCGGTTCAGGTCTGCGGTGGTGGATATGCCGTCGCCCGCCGCGTCGCCGAAGCTCGGATTGATCAGCGTGAGGTCGGCCAGGCCCTCCGGCAGCTTGGCGTACGCGTGCGCGTGCGGACCGGGTATGCCCGGCCGAGTGCCCGCGAACGTCGTGTCGTCGAGGTGCAGCGGCTTGACGATCCGGCGGTCCACCTCGCTCCGCCAGTTGTGCCCGGTGACCTTGCGGATCACCTCGCCGATGAGGACGTAGTTGGTGTTCGAGTAGTGCCAGCCCTGCCCGGGCGGGAAGTACGTCGCCCCCTGCACGCCGACCTCGATCAGCTGTGCCGGACTCCAGCTCTTCCAGCGGCGGTCGGCGAGGTAGCTGCGCAGGCTCGCCTCGTCCTGGTAGAGGAAGCGCGGGTCCGACAGGTAGTCGTACAAGCCGCTGGTGTGGTTGAGCAGTTGGCGCAGGGTGATCGCGCCGCCGTTCGGGACGACGCCCGGTAGGTACCGCTCGACCGGGTCGTCCAGCCGGAGCCTCCCCTCGTCGACGAGTTGCAGTACGACCGTGGACACGAAGGTCTTGGTCACGCTGCCGATCCGGAACCGGCCGTCGACACGCGGCGTGCGCTGCGAGTCGATGTCGTTGACCCCGGCGGCCTCACGCCAGACCCGGCGGCCGTTCTCGCGGGCCTCGCCGAGCGCGGCTGTCGAGGAGCCTCGTTCGACGATGGCCCGCAGCTCGGGGCCCAGGTCGATCCGCGAGGCGGCGTCGGCCGACACGGCGGCGGTACCGCTCCCGCCGTCGGCCGCCACGGCGGCCGTCGGGGCGACCGCGAGGACGGTGGCGCCGGCCAGCGCGACGGCGGCGAGCCGCACGGCACGAGCGGCAGGGGTGGTGCGGGTGATGTTCACGGTGATCCCTCCCCGGCCCGAACTCCGGGCCGCTGAGGCCAAGTTCGCACACATTGGGGTCATCCGCGTCGTCCTCCGGACCGGCCTCGGTGGCCCTCCGGGGGATGGCCCGAGCCAGCCGAACGGCGGGGGAGGCGGGGCGGTCGAATCGGCATCGCCGGGCTTGACGCCGCGCGGGCCAGGTGGTCAACACCACTTCGTGGAAGGGGAGTTCTCATCGGCTTCCGTCCGTGCGAACGCGCGACGGCGCGCCGACCCGCAGGTCGGCGCGGG